>CAINHV010000396.1 GCA_903848965.1 uncultured Opitutia bacterium
CACATCACCGAGATGTCCTGGACCAAGCGCATCACCAAGCCCTCCGAACTGCTTAAGGTCGGCCAGGAGCTCGATGCGGTTGTCCTCGGCATCCAATAGGAAGAGCAGAAAATCTCGCTCGGCCTCCGCCAGCTCGAGCCGAACCCGTGGGATATGGTCCGCCCTAACTACCCGATCGGTGCGCGCGTCCGCGGCAAGGTTCGCAACATGACCACCTACGGCGCCTTCATCGAACTCGAAGAGGGCATCGACGGCATGGTGCACGTCTCCGACATGAGCTGGACCCGCAAGGTGAACCATCCGTCGGAAGTCCTGAAGAAGGGCGACGAAGTGGATGCGATTGTCCTCGACGTCGACGCGCAGCAGCAGCGGATCAGCCTCGGCATGAAGCAGCTCGCGACCGATCCGTGGTCGGACATCGATTCCTTCTTCAAGATCGGCGACGTCGTGAAGGGCAGCGTGACCAAGATCACGTCCTTCGGCGCCTTCGTCGAACTGAAGGATGGCATCGACGGTCTGGTGCACATCTCGCAGATCAGCGAGGATCGCATCGACAAGGTGAAGGATGTCCTCAAGCCCGGTCAGGAAGTCGACGCCCGCGTGATCAAGATCGATCGCGAAGAGCGCCGGCTCGGCCTGTCGATCAAGGCCGCGAACTACTCCAGCGAGCAGCTCGCCGCCGAGACCTCGGCTTACGAGGCGCTCAATCGCAGCGCCGGCAACGACATGATGAACCTCGGCGACATCCTCGACGAGGCCTCGAAGAAGGAATGAGAATGGCCTGACGGCTATTCTCCAAGCCGGCCTTCAGCCGGCTGACGAGGCTCGAACAATTACAAGCCGCCCGGAGCAATCCGGGCGGCTTTTTTGTGCCGTCGCACCAAGGCCCCGCCGCTGACGCGGCGGGCTGCCAGGTTCGCCTCTTCGCGATCGCTTCTGCATCAATCCGGCCAGGCCTCGCAGGCTGGTGGGATCAGAGTTCCTCGAGCCGGACGATCAGTTTCCGGGCGTGTTCGCAGCGCTGGCGCGATCGCTCAACGCCGAGGGCATCGAGCCCGAGGCGATTTGCCACGGCCAGGACAGTGCCGACGCCGCAAAAGGGATCGACGATCAGCTTCGCTCCCACCTGATCGCGCGCAAACCGCACGGCATGAGCGGCCGCGCGAATGCCCATCGCCCGCACCCACGGTAGCCGGCCGGGGTCGAGGATGACATCGGGAATCGGCAGAAATTCCGGGCAGCGCATGGCCCGCGACACCGCGATGAGATGGGTGAAGCCGGGCCGTCGCCCGGCGGGCGACCCGGGCGGGCGGCGACATACGATCTTGTGGAAGAGCACATGCGCCCGGGAGTCCTCGGCGGCCCGCACGACCATGGCGCCTTTGTCGATCCAGATGCCGTCCCGCTGAATATCCGACTGAAAGAAAATCGCGGCGCTGTCGTCCGGTACGCTCCCGATCACGAGCTGCACGGCGTCGAGAAACCACGTTCGCCAGGCGGACAGGTTCAGCTTCACCTCCGAGACATCGGGCAGTGAGGTGACAGCGCAGGCTCCTTCAATCTGGCCACGGGCCTTCATCCACGGGATCGAGTCGCCCTCATTGACCTCCCGACTGCCGCGAGGCGTCGCCGGGTCGGCGGACGGAGGACCGGAATCGGGGATCGCGTTCACCGGACGAGCAAAGGTCCGCCGTCATCGCGGCTCAACCGTGGAATGGCGGAGCCGGACCCAAACCCTGGACAGGACTTACCGGAGACGAACCGGGATGAGTTGGACCGGGGCGATCGGTATCAACACGGCAGGTTTCGGGCGCGGGCGACATCGCCCAAAGCCTGCGCTGCCACCCGGACGGTCCGCTCGAGGGCATCGTGCGGCGCGATTAAGGGCGGAGCCAGTTCGAAGGCCGTCCCGATTGGGCTGACGATGACACCGAGTTCGCGCATCCGGCGGACGACGGCGGTGACCGTGTCGTCGGTGAAGGGAGCTTTCGTGGCCTTGTCGCGAGTCAGATCCACGGCGAGCCACATCCCGATACCGCGCACCTGCCCGACGATGGGCAGCGGCTCGAGCTCGGCCTTGAGGGCTTCGAGGAACCAGGCGCCGGTCTCCTTGGCCCGGACGATCAGTTGCTCGCGTTCGTAGATCGCGATGCTGGCGTTAGCCGCGGCGACGGACCCGAGATGGCCGCTGAAGGTGTGCAGGTGAAGGAAATTTTCCGGCGCGTCGATGATCGCTGGAGTGGTCATCACTGCGCCCATGGGGGCGTAGCCTGCGGTCATGGCCTTCGCCATCGTCATGATGTCGGGCACCAGTCCAAAGTGATTGCTCGCAAACCAATCGCCGGTGCGACCAAAGCCGGTGATCACTTCGTCGGCGATGAGCAGGACTTCATACTTGCGGCAAATCTCGCGGACCCGCGGCCAATAGTCCGCCGGAGGAATCTGCACGCCGTTGGCCTGCATGATGGGCTCGCCAATAAAGGCCGCGACATAGTCGGGGCCCTCGTGAAGGATCTGCTGCTCGAGCTGACGGACACAAAGATCCGTGTAGGCCTCATCTTCCATCCCGAACGGATTGCGGTAGCAGGTCGGCCCCGGAACGAAGGAATGGCCCGGCACGGCCGGCTCCGCGATGTGCCGGAGATTGAGCCAGTCGGTTGCACCGATGGCGCCCATCGTCGAGCCATGGTAGGCGTTCCACCGGGAAATGATCTTCCGGGCGTGGGGCTTGGCGCCCCGGCTGCGGTGATATTGCCGGGCGAGCTTGAAGGCCGTCTCGACGGCCTCGGATCCGCCGCTGACGAACATCGACTTGGAGAGCGCGCCCGGGGCGAGCTGCGCGAGCCGGGTGGCCAGGCGGATCGTCGGCGCGGAGAAATTGTTGCGCGTCCCGACGTAGTGCAGCGTCGCCAGTTGATCCCCGACGGCCCGGGCGATCTCCTGGTTGCCATAGCCCAGCGTGTTCGCGCGGGTGTGCGCGGAGATCATGTCGAGATAGGTTCTTCCCTGCAGGTCGTGCAGCTCCACGCCTTCACCGTGCGTGTAGACCTGCACGCTGTCGGCGGTGCGGCCCGACCGGGGGAACATGGGGAAAACACAGTAATCGAGCGCGTCTTGCGCGAGGTTCTCAGGGTCGTCGGGGAGTCGAAGAGAGGCGGACATGGGGATATCCGACCTTGCGATGGGAGCGAATCGAAGCCGAGCGAAAATCGGGCGGTACCGTCCGACCTCGCCCAACAAAAAGGCCGGCCGGTGAAGGCCGGCCGGATGCACAGAAGTCGAAGACCGCGGCCTAGTTGCGCCCGACTTTGCCGGGTTTACTGGTCTTGCTCTCGACGAACTCGCGGATGACGAGCATCCGTTCGCGCTGGCGCTTGTCCTGTTCGATTTCGTCGACAGTCCGGACGGCTTCGTTCTTCGCCATCGCCTTCCGCATTTTCGTCAGCGCGAGATACTCGAGCTGGCGGATGCGTTCGCGGGTGACGTGGAATTTCTTGCCCACCTCCTCCAGCGTGAGCTCGTCGCGGCCCTCGAGGCCGAAACGCAGCTTGATGATCTCGGCTTCCCGCTTGTCGAGGGAGTCGACCATGGCGGAGAGGTCGCTGCTGAGGTTCTTCTCGCGCAGGCCCTCGTAGGGACTGACGGCGTTGTCGTCGCCGACGATCTCGCCGAAGGTCGCGGAATCGCCCTCCTCGCCGATCGGCGCGTCGAGGGACGCCGGCCGCACGCTGACCGACTTGAGGTGCGCGACCTTGGAGGTGGGAATCTGCAGCTCGATGGCCAATTCCTCGTCCGTGGGTTCCCGGCCCAGCTGCTCCGTCAGCACCATGGCGGTGCGGCGCATCTTGGAAATCTTGTCCACGAGGTGCACGGGCAGCCGGATGGTTTTGCTCTGGTTGGCCAGGGCGCGCTTGATCGACTGCTTGATCCACCACGCCGCGTACGTCGAGAGCTTGCCACCCTTGCGCGGGTCGAAACGCTCGACGGCCTTGATCAGGCCGATGTTGCCCTCGCTGATGAGGTCGAGCAGCGGCAGGCCAAAGTCCTTGTAGTCCATCGCGATTTTCACGACGAGCCGGAGGTTCGCCGAGATCATGTGATCGCGGGCCGCCTTGTCGCCGCGGCGAATCCGACGGGCGAGGGTGACCTCCTCGGCAATCGTCAGCAGGGGCGTCTTGCCGATTTCCTGCAGATAGAGCTGGAGATTACTGCGTTCACCGTGAGCGATTTGCTCCGCGGGAGCAGGTTCAGATTTTTCTAGAAACGAGGGCGGGGCGTCCATCGGAATAACCGCGAGAGCCGTGCTGGCGCGGTCAGGAGTGGAGGACCCGTCCGTGGCCTCATGGCGGCGATAGGACTTTGATTTAACGGGCATGGTAAAATTTGAGCCTGTTGCGGTTAGAGGATTGGGCGTCATGCTTGTTCCCCGGGGTGAAGCGGAATTCGTTCCACCCGTTTCTACGCGTGGCTCCAGAGGAGAGTTGCATTTCGGGACGAAAATGGGCGCGCAATTATGGCGCACGGCGTGCCATGGACCCGTCAAATCGGCACCGATTCGGGATCCTTTACCGAAATTCGCGGATCACGCTCACAAAGCGGACCGAGACGCTGGACAGGATTGACAGGAGACGAGCCGGCTCAGAACCGCTCGGCCATCTCCACGGCCTTGAAGAGTGCGGAGGCCTTGCTGACCGTTTCCTGATACTCGGAACTGGGCACCGAGTCGGCGACGATGCCAGCGCC
>CAINHV010000397.1 GCA_903848965.1 uncultured Opitutia bacterium
AGCCGGCGCCTTTCCGGTGTCCTGAAGGAAATCTCCTCCACCGCCGATTCCTCCACGCGCTCGATCGCCGTGAAGATCTCCGTCCCCGTCGGCGCCGCGGTTCGTTCGGGACAGTTCGTCCGGGTACAGATCCCCGGCCCCACCGTCCGCACTCTGCTCATTCCCTCTTCCGCCCTTTCCCTCAGTGGACAAATGGAACGCGTGTTCGTCGCCGGTGAGGGCAACCGCGCCATCCTGCGGCTCGTGAAAACCGGGGCCGCTCGCGGTGACCAACTCGAAGTCCTTTCCGGGCTCACCGCCGGCGAGCGGGTGGTCGTCGCTCCACCCGCCATCCTGCGTGACGGCCAGCCGCTGGAGGTGCAGCCGTGAGCACGTCTCCCTCCGAATCCCCGGCCACACCCGGCCTGGCCGGCCGGATCGCCGGCTTCTTCGTCGCGTCGAAGCTCACGCCGATCGCGATCATCGCTTCGATTCTCCTCGGCCTCTTCGCCATTCAGGTCCTGCCGCGCGAGGAGGAGCCGCAGATCCAGGTTCCGATCATCGACGTGTTCGTCGGCATGCCCGGCGCCACCCCGGCCGAGGTCGAGAATCGCGTGACCCGGCCGATGGAGAAGCTCCTCTGGGAAGTCCCGGGCGTCGAATACCTCTACTCCACCTCCAGCCCCGGTGGCGCCGCCGTCATCGTTCGCTTCCAGGTCGGCACACCCATCGAGGAAGCGCTCGTCCGGCTGAACCAGAAACTGCAGGGCAACTTCGATCGCATCCCCGCCGGCGTCAGCCTGCCGCTGGTCAAGCCGCGCTCGATCGACGACGTCCCGATTCTCGCCCTCACACTCCACAGCGGAAACCACGACCATCTCACGCTCCGTCGGCTCGCCGCCCAGGTCGACAATGTCATCAAGGCCGTCCCCGAGGTGGCCGAAACCAACCTAATCGGCGGCACCCGTCGCGCCGTGCGCGTTCAATTCGATCGCGTCGCCCTCGCCGCCCGCGGACTGGGCCTCGATCAGCTGGCGCCCGCGCTCCAGCAGGCCAACCGCCAGGTCCAATCCGGCTCACGCCCCTTCGCCAACTCGGAGGTGCTCCTTGAAACGGGGACATTCCTGCGCGACGCCGATGACGTCGGCCGCGTCGTCCTCGGTGTCCACGAAGGTCGGCCCGTTTACCTCCGCGACGTCGCGACCGTTCTCGACGCCGCCGAGGAACCCTCGACCTACGTGCTCCATGGCGCCGGCTCCGGCCCGCTCGAGGCCGCCGTCACGATCAGCGTGGCAAAGCGTCCCGGCGCGAACGCCATCGACGTCGTGAACGCCGTCCTCGCCCGCGTCGCCGCCCAGCGCGGCACGCTGCTGCCCGCCGACGTCGGGGTTTCAGTCACCCGCGACTACGGCCACACCGCCGCGGAGAAGAGCAACGAGCTTCTCCTCCACATGGGCATCGCCGTCTTCGGCGTCGCGATCCTGATCCTTTTCTTCCTCGGCTGGCGCGAGTCGCTGGTCGTGATGCTCGCCATCCCTTCGACGCTCGGGCTCACGCTCCTCGTCTTCTACCTCTACGGTTACACGCTGAACCGGATCACGCTCTTCGCGCTGATTTTCTCGATCGGCATCCTCGTCGACGATGCGATCGTCGTGGTCGAGAACATCGTCCGCCACGTCCGGCTCCCCGGCGCATCGAAGAAGCCCCTCTCGCAGATCGCCCTCGAGGCCGTCGATGAAGTTGGCAACCCGACCATCCTCGCGACCTGGGCCGTCATCGCGGCGATCCTGCCGATGGCTTTCGTCGGCGGCCTGATGGGGCCCTATATGCGGCCGATTCCGATCGGTTCGACGGCCGCGATGCTCTTCTCGCTGGCCA
>CAINHV010000398.1 GCA_903848965.1 uncultured Opitutia bacterium
CGCACGATTGATCGTCCGTCGGGAAAGCGCGCCGGTTCGGCCCGAATCTCCGCGATCAGAGTTTCCACATCGTCGAGTACCGGATCCGCCCCGCGGGCGAAGTCGTCCGGATGACACTTCCGACACGGTCGAAGCCCGGCCGCGCGCGCCGCCTCGCAGGTGGGGAAGAACTGCACGTTCTCCGGTTTCGGCTTCCGCGCCCGGCACGAGGGCAGGCAATAGATCCCGGTGGTCAGGACGCCGGTGAAGAAGCGTCCGTTGCAGCTGGCGTCGCTGGCGAGGACGCGGGCGAACAGGGTGCGATGGGACATTCGCATGCGCCACGATAGCAGACCGACGAAGGGGCGTCGTCCGTAATATTTCGCGGCAATCTCCGGCGCCGCGCGGGCCCGCTGCTAGGCGGTGGCGGTCGGGAATGGGAGATCGTCCGTCGCCGGCTGCGGGTGGGTAATCCGCTCCAGTTGAGTCAGGGCGGCCGCGAGCTTCGTGACGACGCGATCCGCCGGAGCCAGCTGGAGTTTGTGGCTGAGATTCGCGGCCTGATCCAAGCGTTCCAATTCGTCGATCAACTCCCGGCCTGATTTGAGCATGAAGCGCTCGCGGCCCTCCGCGGGAACTCCGTTGGGCCGATCCTTCTCGGCCAGCAGGAGCGCGGGGACGAACACGAGATCGTGGAAATCCTCGAGCGAGTGGTCGGCGATATATTTGGTCGCGGGATCGAGCAGCTCCTCCGACTTAATCGACAGCCTGCGCTGGTAGAACTGCGCCGGTCGGTCCAGCACGGGTTCGCTGCCCAGCAACATCGCCAGAAAATTCATACCCAGTACGAGTGCGCACACCGTGAGAGGGGTCGAGAGCACGAGGTTCGCGGCTTGGTGGGTCGCACCTCCGCGGGAATCGGCGGTGCCTCCTTGGTCCCCGAAGCGGAGGCGGATTCCTTGACGGGATCCGGGGCCTGCAACTCGCGGCGGAGATTATCGACCATGCCAGCCATCCGCGAAACGGTCGGCGGCGTGTGCGGCTGCTGAGCGCGGTGATCCTTCCGGCGCAGGTTCTCTTCGTAGTTGGGAAGCTCGCCCGCGGGTGGCACGAAAAAAGGCAGACGCGGGGTTGAGGAAACCTGGCACTGGGCGGCGATTGGTCGAAGCTGGCAATGCACGCGTTGCAGGCACGTTCCGGGCGTCCGGGTTCACCGGGTCTCAATCGTGCCCGGGCGGGTCGTACTCCGCCGCGGTTGGGCCTTCCGCGTCTACCCTAGGCGGTGGCGTGCTGCTTCAAAAGATCCAGCGGGACGATTTCCAACGTCCGTTCATGGGTGGACGCCAGAGAAATGGGTGCCGCCACGCCTGCGGCCAGGCATTCGAGCCAGCGCGCGGCACACAGGCACCACCGGTCGCCCGGCTGGAGTCCGGGAAAGTGGTACTCGGGACGCGGCGTGGAAAGGTCGTTACCCGCCGCCCGACTGAATTCAAGGAATTCGGCGGTCAATTCGACGCAGACGGTATGGCAACCTTGATCCTCCGCGCAGGTGTCGCAGTGGCCATTGCGGAAAAATCCGGTGACGGGGGCGAGAGAGCACGGTTTCAAGGAACCGCCGAAGACATTGCGCGAGGGCTGGGGAATCATTCGCGCGATCAAGACGGGGCGTGGCTCCGGCACGATGGAAAAGAGCGCCGCCGGCTCTCGACTTTCGGCGGCGGCCAGTGTCAGCCTCCGCTGGTCCCCTCCCTTCCATGCCAACCCTCTACGAGACGATCCGAGCCGACATTGTCACTGCCATGAAGGCCCGCGATTCCGCCACGACCGTGGCGTTGCGCACCGCGGATGCGGGCATCAAGCGGGCGGCGATGGATGCCAACCGGGAAATCGACGATGCGCTGACGATCGCGACTTTGCGCAAAGCGATCAAGAACCTGGTCGATGCGAAGATGGAATTCGAGAAGGGCGGGCGCCCGGATTTGGTGGCGGCGAACGAGACGGAAATTCGCGTTTTGGAGAAGTACCTCCCGCCAGGCCTCGGTCTCGCCCAAATGCAGGAATTGATTGACCGTGCCATCCAGGAAACCGGCGCCCAGTCGAAGAAGGAAATGGGCAAAGTAATCGGGGCGCTGAAGAAGCATCCCGACGCCGGCCTGATCGACTTCGGTATCGCGAGCAAGCTGGTCCAGGAGAAGTTGCCGTAGTCGGCTGCCGGGGTCGCTGCGATTGGGCCGATGAATGCCTTCCTCGAGTTGCTGAAGCGGAACGTCCTGCCGCCGGCCCTCTGCTTCGGCGCCGCGCTGGCGTTGGCCCAGACGACCTGGATTCAGAACGTGCAGAATCAGGCGCTCGATGTGCGGACGCGCTGGCGGGTTGCTTATCAGCCCCCGAGCGATCCGCGCGTCGCGGTGATTGCAATTGACGATGAAAGCATCGAGCGGATGGGCCGCTGGCCTTTTCCCCGCGAATTCCACGGGCAGTTTCTGGCGCTGGCCTCGGCCGCGAAAGCGTCGGTGGTGGCGTGGGATATTCTCTTCACCGAACCGGACACGACGGCGCCTCAGAACGACACGAAATTGATTGGGGGGGCCCTCGTGTCGCGACTCCGTGGCACCGAGGTGATCTTCGGCGCCGTGACGAACGAGACCCCCGGCCCGGTCGGCAGCGCTCCGTTGACCCGCCCCATCGATCGAATTGAGGGCGACATCAGCAAGCTGCATGGCGACGAGGCCATGTTGCCACCGCTTCCGGCCCTGCAGGATCGCGCGCAAATCGGAATGGTGGATACACCGCCCGGCCCTGATGGTGTCCGTCGGGAGGTCCCGCTCCTGGCGCGGGTGGGGGACAAGGTCTACTTCAGTCTCTCGATGCAGGCGGTCCTGCGTTTTTGGAAGGTGAAGCCGGAGGAAGTGTCGGTTCGGCTCGGCGATGCGATTTACGTCAAGACGGGCGCGATCGAGCGCCGAATTCCCATCAATGAAACGGGAAGGTACTTGATCAACTATCGGTTCGGCCTCGAAGGCGCGAATAAGTTTGGCTACGCGGGGTTGATCGAAGGCCTGAACCGGGCCCAGGTCGAGGGCGTGGTGGATAAGGACCTGCCGGACCTGTCCGGAAAAATCCTTCTCGTAGGGCAGGTCGCGACGGCGCTGACCGACAATGGCCCGACGCCCTTTTCGGGATTCACGCCGTTGGTCTTGGTCCACGCCAACGTGATCGAGAATATCCTGCGCGAGGACTACGTTCGCCGCGTGCCGGCCGGTTGGATGTGGCTGGGGGGCACGATAGTCGGGATAGTTGGACTGGCGACCTTGTCCACCCGGAGTTTCGTTGCGCAGGTTCTCTTCTTTCTCGGGTTTCCCTTCCTCTACGGGATCGCTTCGACGTTTGCTTGGATCCAACATAGCCTCTGGTTGCCCCTCGTCTGGCCAATCTTGGGGTTCAGCACCCTCCAGGTTTTCATGATTAGCCGCCGGCTGTTGGCCGAGCAGCGGGCGAAGGCGCAAATCAAAGGAATGTTTGGGACTTACATTTCACCTGACCTCGTGAACCGCATGGTGGACTCGGGCGAAGCGCCGCGTCTGGGCGGACACGAGGAGGACATTACGGCCTATTTCAGCGACATTCAGGGCTTCTCGACGTTTTCGGAAAAACTGCCGCCCGACCGACTGGTGGAGTTGATGAACGAATACCTCACCGTGTGCACGGATATCGTCCAAGAAGAGGGGGGGACGCTCGACAAATACATCGGCGATGCGGTGGTGGCCATGTTCGGGGCCCCCATTGCGCTGCCCGACCACGCTTATCGGGCGTGTGTCGCAGCGCAACGGGTACAAGCGCAGCTGGCTGTGCTTCGAGCCAAGTGGCAGTCCGAAGGGGACAAGTGGCCACAGATCGTTGGCCGCATGCAGTCGCGGATCGGGTTGAACAGCGGCGCCTGTGTCGTCGGCAACATGGGCAGCCGCACGCGATTCAATTACACGATGATGGGCGACAATGTGAACCTGGCGGCCCGCATGGAGTCCGGAGCCAAGAGCTGGGGGGTCTATACCATGTGCACCGAGGTGACCAAGAAGGCGTGCGAGGAGCACGGTGGGGATCGGGTCGTCTTTCGACCGCTCGGCAAAATCGTGGTCAAAGGCCGGTCGCAGTCTGTGCCGGTGTTTGAAATCGTGGGATTAAAAGAGTCAGTTAGCATCGAGACCAGGGAGTGCATCAGCCTGTTTTCCGAAGGACTGGAACTCTACTATGCCCGCGATTGGGCGGGGGCGCGGCGCAAATTTGAGGCGAGTGTGAAACTGGAGCTACACGATCCCGTCAAGACGCCGGGGGTGGTCGATAATCCATCTCACGTCTATATAGGGATTATTACCCAATGCGAGATTGAGCCACCGCCGCATAATTGGAGCGGAGAATTCATCATGCAGGCTAAATAGAAATCAGTGATCCAGGCGCAGGCGCAGCCACCGTTTTTTTGTTGCAATGACTTGGCTGTAACAGTGATCGTGTAACTGAACTTCGGGACCCATCGTCCCTCACTGGGTCCACGCCAATCTTAGAGTTTCAGAACAAACTTACCATGAGCTACTTCAGCAGCCTCTTCGCCTCCGTCTCTCTGTCCATTACCGTCTTGGCCGCGGCCGCAGTCGCGCAGGATGCCAAGATCGTAAAGATCGTGGGTGACGGCGCCGCTACCGTCTCGAGACAAGGCGCAGCCAGCGTTACTATTACTCAAGGCATGTCTGTGACCTTGAACGATGACATTACGACCGGACCCGGGGTGGATCTTTACGTTGAGGTTTATCCGGGTGCGATTGCCACCATCAAGGAGAACTCCCGGGTGGTGGTGGAAAATTTGGCCGCCAATGTGGCCCTGCTCGAACTCAAGTCCGGCAATATTGTTTCCCAACTTGATCCGGCCAAGCGCAACACTCACAGCTACGGCGTGCGCACCCCCAAGGGCGTAGCGGCCGCGCGCGGCACGGTCTACGTCGTGACGGTGCAGGGTGTTAATTACACCGTGACCACGGGTACCGGAACCGTCTCGATTGTTGCGACTCCGGTGCCGGGCCAGCCGACGCCGGCACCCGTGAACATTGGACCCGGTGGCGTTTCGATTGGCGGAGCCACAGCGGTGCAGGCCAGCACCTTGACAGGTGCTGACGCGCAGGCGGTTAATCTCGCGGCGGCAGTGGCGGTCGCGGCAGTCGCGACCGTGGCCAGCCCCAGCAATGCGGCGGCCTTCGGTGCCGCGAGCACGGTCGCTACGGCTGAATTGACTACGGTCATGAACACCGTCGTAACGTCCGTTCCGGCTGCAATCGGCATCGCGACTGCGACCGCTTCGGCGGCGGCGCCTGATACGGCGGCGGCGATTGTGACCGCGGCGGTGCAATCCGCTGCCGCAACCGGTAATGCGGCGACCGTTTCCACCGTGGCGCAGACAGCCACGCAGGCGGCGGCGCAGGGCGCGGCGCAGGGTACGGCAGCGGCCGCAGCCCGGACCGCCGCGACGGCGGCCGCTACCACCGCCAGCGGTGGTGCGGGGGGGTTGACCACAGCGGAGGCGGTCGCGGTGGCGCAAAGTTCGGCCACCACGGCCGCCACGACGGCCGCCAGCACGATAGCGACGGCGATCGCGCAAGCGGCAGCGACGGCGGTGAACGCGGCAGCTACGACGGTCACCGGATTGAATGCGACCACGGTTAACGCTTTGACTGCGACTCAATCCAAAACCAGTGCCGCCCAAGGGGCGGCTACAGGTGCTGCGCAGGGTGCGGCGCTGGGTGTAACCGCCGTTGTGGCGGCCAATGCGCCCGGTAATTCCGCGGGCGGGCAGGTGACAGCCATCGCTGCGGCGGTTGCGGCCGGTGCCTCGCAGGGGGCCTCTACTGGGGCGATCGCGGGAGCGACTCAGGCTGCCGCCGACGCTGGCGTGACAATGAATGTGGCCGCCGTCAATGCGGCCGCCGGTACCGGCGCGGCCAGCGGCGCGGCCACGGGCACCATGCAAGGTGCGGTCAATGCAGGTGCGAATGCCGCCCAGGCCCAAGGTCTCCTGACTCAGGTTACGACTTCAGCGGCGGAGGGTGCATCCACGGGGTCCGGCACCACCGTAGCGGCACCAGTGGTGATCGCGCCGGTTTCGACCACCCCGACCACGGCCACGACGGCCGTGACCACGGATGCGGCGGGCGCTCAGCCGACCACGGATGCGGCGGGCGCTCAGGCGACCACGACCACCAATACGAACACGACTCCCATCACCCCGATCGATCCGACGATCAACGTCAGCCCGTCCGGTGGCTGATCTTATCTCGCATCACTTTGAGCGAGCGCCGGCTTCAACAGCCGGCGCTTTTTTTGCCTCGACGGAGGCCCGAATCTTGGACCGTGGGAAGTCGAAGCCGCAGTTCTGGGTTTTGGCGGAACGGACCGGCGCGATCCTCCCCGGCCTTGGCCGCCAGGTAGCCCTATTCCAAAAATGATGCCTGTTTCGGCGAGCCGGCAGCCCGGCGCGCCGCTTCCTCCGCAGGCGTGGCGTTCAGGTGCCGCGGCGGCTTGGAGGCCTTCGAGGCGACTGCGGCCTCGCGATCAGTGACGATGCGATCGCAGATATCGTGGACCTGCATCCGGAGCCACTGGCTGGTGCTGGAGTTTGGGGAATAATCGGCCGGTCCGTAGTGATCGATTCGACCGGAGCGCCGCAGGCGGTCGTTTTGGGCGAATTCCTCCGGCTTGGCCGGATTGTAGACGGCATAGGCCCGGCCGCCGCCGTTCTTCACGACCGAAAAGCTGGGCACGTCGCTCGGGCCATCTGCGACATAGATCATGTTCTGCAGCGGGATTCGCCGATCCTCCCCCGCCATCTTGGAGTTTACGTCGATCGCCGGATTCTTGTTCGTTCCCTTGTTGATTTCAAAAATAGCCCGCGTCTTCGTCGTGTTGTCGATGACCATCCCGATCTGCGCAATCTCGGCGGAGGCCTCGATCGAAAACTCCCTTTGATCGAGGAAACCTGGTCGCAGGGGATTTTCGATGAACTCGCAGGCCCACACGCCGTCGAGATGGCGGGCGATCGCGCTGCCCCGGATCATCGGCGCAATGCCGGTGCTGACGACGTAATGCTCCAGATTGATCTCGTGCTTGAGATACTCGGGCCGCTCACGGACAAAATCCTTTGCCCGCGGAAAGAAATCCGGCAGCCCGGGATAAAAGGCGATGTCCCGGCCACACTCACGCAGAAGCTGGTTGTTCAGTCCCGCCAAAGGGCCGGCGAGGACGTAGGTCAGGAGATGATTCAGATAGGCAATCTCCGGAGCGAGGTGGTAGCCGCGTTCCCGATACCGCTCGGCCAGCGCGTTCGTCTCGGCCCAAAAAACACTTTCATCCACCCCGTAGCGCCGAAAAAGCGGCGACTGCATGTAATCGGGGATTAAGGTCTTGTCGAAATCCCAGATGAGCGCGATGGTGTTTTGAGTGAAGAGAGTCGTGGCCATTGCTGATTGTCACCGCTAGGCGGATTCACCTGGCGCAACGTTCGCTGCCATCCAATCGCAATGGAGGGGGCGCGCAATTCGCAAATCGCCCTCTCGCACCACCAATGGATGAACTGCCCGACCTCGCACCGTTTCTGCGCCGCCTTGAAGAACTTGGGGCGCACATGGCGGAGCCAACGTTTTATGCCAGCCAGCGGCGCGCGGCGGATGTCACCCGGGAGCACCAGAAGCTGACCCAGTTGGTGTCCGATTACCGGGACTACGAACGGGTGGAGCGGGAGATTGGCGACGCGCAGGCCTTCGGCCGGGATGCCTCGACCGAGGCGGAACTGCGCGAACTGGCGACGGCCGAGTTGCCGGAACTGGAGCGGCGGCGAGCGACCCTGAAGGAGACGGTGCTGCTCGCGATGATTCCGCCCGATCCGACCGACTCGCGGAATACGGTGATGGAAATTCGCGCGGGCACGGGGGGCGACGAGGCGAGTCTCTTCGCGGCCGAGTTGTTTCGCGCCTATTCGAAATACGCCGATGCGCAGGGCTGGAAGATTCAGCCGATGAGCAGCAGCCAGTCGGAACGCGGGGGGTTCAAGGAGGTGATCTTCCTGATTTCTGGCACGGACGTTTGCCGCCAACTCAAGTTCGAGAGCGGGGTGCATCGCGTGCAACGCGTGCCGGTGACGGAGGCGAACGGGCGCATCCATACCTCAACCGTGACCGTAGCTGTTCTGCCCGAGGCGGAAGAGGTGGACGTGCAGATCGATCCGCAGGAACTCGAGATTACCGTTACCCGGGCGAGCGGGCCGGGCGGGCAGGGGGTGAACACCACCGATTCGGCGGTCCAGATTCTCCATCGTCCCACCGGCCTCATTGTCTCGTGCGCGGACGAACGCTCCCAGCTCAAGAACAAGGCCAGGGCCATGACGGTGCTCCGATCGCGTTTGCTCCAGCGTCGGGAGGAGGAGGAGCGGGCGAAGTATGCCGCGACGCGGCGCAGCCAGATCGGCTCGGGCGATCGGAGCGAACGGATTCGCACCTATAGTTTTCCCCAGAATCGTGTGACGGATCATCGGATCGGGCTTACGTTGTACAATCTGCCCCAAGTGATGGAAGGGCACCTCGACGCGGTGATCATCGCGCTCCAACGGGCCGACTACGAGGAGAAGCTCGCTGCTCTGACCGGGCACGACTTCACGTTGAACCGGGGCCCGGTGTCCTCCGAGGACTGACATGCTGACTGTTCTCGAGATTATCAAGAAGACCACGGAGTTCCTCGCCCGGAAGGGTATCGAGGCTCCCCGGCTCAATGCCGAGTTGCTCATTGGCCACGCCCTTGGACTCAAGCGGATGGCCCTTTACATGCAGTTCGAGCGCCTCCTGGAGGAGCGCGAACTAGAGTTGATTCGGCCCTTGGTGAAACGAAGAGGCCTGCAGGAGCCGGTGCAGTACATTCTCGGCCAGGCTGAATTTCATGGGTTGTGTCTCAAGGTCGATCCGCGGGTCCTCATCCCCCGGCCCGAGACCGAACAATTCGTGGAAAGGGTGATCGCCGCATGCCAGGACCGGCCTCCGGCCCGGATTCTTGAACTGGGAGTGGGCAGTGGGGCCATCGCGTTGACCCTGGCCCGTGCCTTTCCGTCCGCGGGCGTAGTCGCGACCGATGTCGATGCCGGCGCGCTGGCACTCGCCGGGGAGAATGCGGTCGCCGCCGGCCTCGCAGACCGGCTCGGGTTCGTGTTGTCCGACTGGTGGACGGCCGTTCCGCCCGGCCCTTACGAGGTCATTATATCCAACCCGCCCTATCTCTCTGCGGAAGAGGCGGCGGAGATTCCCGTTGAGGTGCGGGCATTCGAACCAGCCCGCGCTCTCGTGTCGCCCGACGCGGGTATGGCAGCGCTCAAGACGATTATTGGATCGGCGAGGCCGTTTCTGGCCCCGGGTGGCCTCCTGGCTCTGGAAACGGGCGAAGCCCAGCACTCCGCCTTAATGGCGTTGCTTGCGGGATCGGGCTTCACGGCGATCGAGTCGCAACGCGATCTCGCCGGCCGTGATCGATTCCTCTTCGCCCGCGCCTGACTGGCCAACGCAACTCAGCCGCCGGTGGCGCCGGTGGCGGCGGTGAGCGGTGGATGACCGCTCACCCAGGAGGAGCGGTCCTGGCCGAGGTGAATGGCATCATTTACGATTCGCAGGGCCTCCCGCAGGTGGATGTCGGCCTTCACATACGTCTCATTTTCCTCGTCGGTCGCATCGAGGTCGTCCTCGTCATTCTTCTTTGGCGCCTTGATCCGGGGAACCGGCGGCGGTCCAAGATAGAAGGGTTTGAAGGCATAGTCGCTTTTCGCAATCCGCTCCTTCTCGAGCTTCATCGCCTTGCGAAATTCGGTGTCCTCCGCCCTCTGCTTCGTCCTGGTCTCGAGATTTAACGAGATTTCCTTCTGTTCCTGGCGGGCTTTGAACCAATCAATGTTCCGCTTCAGATAGACGAACTCCTCGAGGTTGGCCTGGCGCCGGCTGCTCGTCGCAGCGAGGGTCGTCCGCAGGTTGGCGTCCAACGGCTGACCCTCGAACGAGCTCGTTTTGATCTGGTCCCAGACCAATGCGCGCGGCAGGTCGCCTTCCCCGATGTTGGGGATGAATTCTTCGATCGAGGGAAGGACGACATCCGGAACCACTCCCTTGAGCTGAGTGGAGGCACCACTGGGTAAATAATATTTCTGGATCGTGAACTTCGCCGCGCCGGTCTTCTGCGGTGAGAGAGCCAGCGCGCGCGACAACTGTTTCATCTCCACCACCTGCTGCACGGTGCCCTTGCCGTGCGTGGAAGTGTCTCCAATGACGACCGCTCGTCCGTAGTTCTGCAGGGCGCCGGCCACAATCTCCGAGGCCGAGGCACTGAAGCGATTGACGAGGACGGCGAGCGGACCGGCGTAGGCGATCTCGGGATTGGTGTCGTGGTCGACCTGGAGTTCCCCGGTGAAGTTCCTGACCTGTACCACGGGCCCTTGGGGAATGAACAGGCCCGCCAGATCAATGCCCTCCGTGAGGTAACCGCCGCCATTGTAACGCAGGTCGAGGACGAGGCCTTCGACACCCACCTCTTTCAGCCCGGCGATCAATTGGGCGACGTCGCGGGAGGCCGTGGTCTTTTCTGCGTCAGTATCGCCATCGTCGGCGGGCCCGTAAAAGGCCGGCAGGGTGATGACGCCGATCGGATGGAGCTTCTCCTCCGCGTCGGGAACCTGGAATAGCGCGGCCCGGGCCCGGGCGGAATTGAGTTTGACCACGTCACGCGTGAGCACGACTTCCCGTCGCGCGGACGCATCGGTGGCATCGGCGGGCTGGACGAGAAGGCGGACGGCGGTGCCCTTTTGTCCCCGGATCAACTCGACAATCTTTCGCAGCTTCATGCCCAGGACCTCGATGGGCTCGGCCCCGGTTTGGGCCACCGCGATGATTTTGTCGTTAGGCTTCAACTCCCGGCTGAGGTCGGCGGGGCCGCCGGGAATAATTTCCTTCACCATGCACGTGTCGTCTTCCAAGCCGAGCAAGGCGCCGATGCCGACGAGCTGCAGTTTCATCTGAATGCCGAAGTCCTCGTAGGTGTCGGCGGAGAAGTAGGTCGAATGGGGATCGAACAATTGGGCGATGGTGGAGAGATACACCTCGGCCAGATCGCTGCTTTCCAGTTCGCCAAGATTCTTGAGCATCCGCTCGTAGCGCTTCGTCACAGCGGTCTTGGCCTCAGCGATCGTCTTCTTGTTCAGGATCTCGCCCAGCAGCTCGAATTTCAGGCGTCGCAACCAGAGAATGTCCGACGCTTCGGCCGAGGGCCATTCGGCCTTCGAGCGTTCTGGCTGGTAGACCTCGTTCGTGCCCAGATCGATCTCCTGCTCCAACTGCGCGAGGATCCAAGCCACGCGATCCTCGACCCGGGTTTGGTAGACCTCGAAAATTCTGTAGGCCGCATCGATATTCCCCAGGAACGCCGTGCTGTAATAGACGCGGTTCCCGTACTGTTCGACAAAGCGAGTCCGGTCGGTGTCGAAAAAGAACAATCGCTGGCCATCGAAGGCCTTCATGTAATCGGGAATCACCGCGGCGAAGTCCTCCCGCCGGACGCCCTCGTGATTGTAATGCGCCTGCTCCAGCAGCTTCACGAGCGTCATGGCCTCGTTGGCGAGGCTGGTGGAGGTGGAGAATGCCTTTCGGTCGGTGGCCGAATGGCCGGCCGTCAGCAGGACGGCGAGAAAGATGACGACCTGGCGAGGCCAAGAGGCCCAAAGTGCACGAATCATGGTGGCGGTTGGAGGGGGAAGACGTGGAAAGGTTCGTCCGCGGAAGCACCGTTCCGGGAGTTGACGGCCTCCCGCCACGGCAGCACCGGGCGGTCAGCGCCGCGGGATCGCATCCTTGGCCTCGTCCAGCACGCGTTTCTCTTCCGCGGTCAGCGAGGCCAACCCGTCGCTGTTAATCTTGTCGAGGATTCGGTCCACCTCGACCCGGATATCGATCGCCGGGAGCGGGGCCTCGACGGGAACGGTCGCGACCAGCACCGGCTTGCGCGCGAGGCGACTTGGGCGGGGCAGTTCGGCGGGGGAACGACGGCGCCCGGCGGACCACTGCTCCCCATGAACGTATTGATAATAAAGATATCCGACCAGCGCTCCGCCGAGGTGGGCCGAATGGGCGATCGAAATTCCCAGCGGAAGCGACGCCCCTGGCATCTCGTAAAGCAGAAGTCCGAACGCGTCGAAACCGATGAGCGCGATGGCCATCTGGCGCGGCTTCAGGGTCACGGGGACAATAAAAAACAGCAGGAAATTGATTTCGCGCTGCGGGAAAAAACAGGCGAAGAGGATCCCGAGGGCGTAGACCGGAGTCGTGGCGCCGATCAGCATCTCGTCGCCGCCGAAGCGCCAGTGCACCGCCGCCCACACGAGGCCGCCGGCGACCGTGGCGGCGGCCAGCAGGCCGAAGAATCGCCGGTTTCCGAGCATGGGCCCCAACTCGCGCCCGAGGAAGTACAGCAACAGGACGTTGCCAATCGGGTGGAAAATGAAACCGGGCTGGTGTAGAAAGGCGTGGGTCAGCAGCGTCCAGATCTGGCCGGCGGCCAGACCGGGAACGGAGAGGGCGAGGCCCTGGTAGACGAGTTGCTCGCTGTGCATCCACCGGGAGCCGAGGACGAGTTGCAGGGCGAACGCCGCCACGATCGCGGAAACCAGCCAGGTCAGTGCGGACGTGCGCTCCCGCGGGTAGGTATGGCGGGAGTGGGGCCGTTCCGGAGGCATCGATCGAATCGTAGTATCGGGTCGGGCAAATACAAGCTGCCTCCTTGAGATTAGCGGGAGAAATTCGGGTTCGCGTGGTGTCGCGGACGCGGGGACGTGGTCGCTTGACAGGGGTGGTGATTGGTTCCTTCCTTCGCTCGAATTTTATGGCGAACAAAGCTGACAAGTGGGCGCCGAACGCCCTCGGCAAATTTTACGTCGATCAACAGTGCATCGATTGCGACCTTTGCCGTGAGACAGCGCCGTCATTTTTCACGCGGCACGACGAAGGCGGCTATTCCTACGTGCAAAAGCAGCCGACGACCGAAGAGGAAATTTCGCAGTGCATGGAGGCGCTGGAAGGTTGTCCGGTCGAAGCGATTGGGAACGACGGCGACGTGTAAGGGCGGGCCTTTTCGCGCACCCGTTGGGCTGGAATTGGCCTTGTTAAGGTAAATTCTGCGTTTTCAGAACAAGAGGCTTGAGCCTGTCCTCGCCGCTGCTAGCGGTTCGGCGATGAAAGCTGTTTTTTGCGTGGTGTTGGGGATCGCGCCGTTGAGTTGGGCCGGGGAGGCCGCCGTGCAACTCCCAGACCTGATCGTTTCTTCCCCGCGGATCGCCAATCAGATCCCGGCTGGGACGTTCGCGATGCCGGTCTCGAGTTTGCGTTACGAGCCCCGGGTCGACCTGCAGTCGCGGAATCTCTCCGAAGGTCAGGCGGACGTCACCCTCCGCGGTGGAATCTTCGAAAACACCGGCTTTCGCCTGGGGGCCGTCACGCTGACGGACCCACAAACCGGGCATTATTTCGCGGAGATTCCGGTCGCCCCCGCGATGTTGGGGGAATCGGCCATTTACACCGGCTCGGATCTGACGCTCGGCGCCACGAATGCCACGACCGGATCCCTGGCGTATGGCTGGCGCCCAATCCGCACGACCGGCGTTTTCCGCGTGGGTGCGGGCAGCGACCGGTTGCATCGGGAGGAACTGTATCAGGGTGTCGCGGACGGCCCCCGTTTCGGGCCGGGACGGCTGGCGGCGGATGTGGCTCTCGCGCACTCCGCGTCGCGCGGGGCGGTTCCCTTTGGCGAACATCGCTTCGACCGCGCGAACCTTCGGGTGCAGTTGGCCGGAGGGGGCAGCCAGACCGATCTCTTTGCCGGCTATCAGGCGAAGTTCTTTGGCTGGCCGAATCTCTACACGCCGTTCAACTCGAGCGAGACGGAGGACCTGGAAACCGTGCTGGTGGCGGCGAATCATCGCGCGACGTTGGTCGACGGCAGTTACTTCGAGGCGGGAGCGTACCACCGCCGAAACAAGGATGACTACGCGTTCAATCGCTTCGCGACCGTGGGGCCGGTGCATCCTTTTCAGCACACGACTTGGGTGACGGGCGGGGCGGTCAGCGGCCGGCGGCAATTCGGGAACATGGCGGTGAACCTGCGGGGCGAAGTCCTCGCGGATGAGATTGCTTCCACCTCGCTTAACTTCGGTCGGTATCGCACCCGCCGCCTCACCAAGTTCGCCGTGGTGCCCGAGAGTCGCTGGAGCGTGAGCAACGGCGAATGGGTGTTGAAGGCCGGCGCGGCCTACGACGACAGCAATCGGGGGTCCGGCGCGGTCTCGCCCTCAGTCGAGATCGCCCGCGAATTCTCCTCCGGTGCCGTCCGGCGCCTGCAGGCGAGTTATGCGCGGACGACGCAGCTGCCCACTTACACCGCGCTAAACTCGAATCCGGCGGCGGGACTCTTTCGCGGGAATCCGAATCTCGGGCGGCAATCGAGCCACAATGTGGAATTCGGAGTCGAGGCGACGCTGGGCGGTTGGGCGACCCGCGCGGCGGTATTCTGGCGGGCCGACTCCGCCCTTGTCGACTGGACCTTCCGCAGGGGCGTCACCGCACGCACGGCCAACGCCGTCGACATTGCCGTGACGGGCTTTGAACTCTTAGCCCGCCGTTCCTGGACGAATTGGGATGTCGTGCTCGGCTACACGGGCTTGTCCAAGGATCACAACTACCGGGGGGCTTTGGTCGATGCCAGTTTCTACGCCCTGAATTATGCCCGGCACCGCCTGACCGCGGCCCTGACCGGACGACTGGGTCGGGGCTTCGAGGTTCGCCTGGACAATGCCGCGCGCATCCAGGCCGCGAATCTATTGCGAGTTGCCGGGGGCGAGGAGGCATTGAGCACCTCCTTCGGCCTGAGCTGGCGGCCGGAGGGACTTCCGCGAACGGAATTCTCGGTCCGCGTGGAAAATGTCTGGGACAGCCGTTTCCAGGAGGTGCCGGCCGTTCCAGCGTCGCCCCGCCAGTTCAGTGCCGGGGTCGCATACCACTGGTAGTTTGCGATTTGACTTTCCGCGCAGGTGGAGGGTTTTTGCGCGAATGCCGGCCAATCCCTTCCTCGATCCCGCCTTCCAGATTCGTTGGTCGCAGCTGGATCCTGCGGCGATCGCGCCGGCCATCGAAGAAGCCCTCGAGGGCGCGGATGCGGTCATCAACGCGATCGCGCGTCAGCCGCTGGATTCGCTCACTTATGAGAATAGCTTCCTCGCCCTGGAACGAGCCACGGAGGAACTGAACGTGGCGTGGGGCAAGGTCACCCATTTGCAGTCGGTCGCGGACTCTCCGGCGCTGCGCGAGGCGCACAATGCCATGCTGCCAAAGGTCACGGCCTTTCTCACGGGCATCCCGCTGAACGCGGTGCTCTGGGCGCGCCTGAAGGCCTTCGCCGATTCGCCGGCGGCCCGGGCCCTCACGGGAATTCGCCGCCGGCATCTGACGGAGACCGTGAGCGAGTTTGTCCAGGCGGGTGCTGATTTGCCGGCCGGGTCGCGTGCTCGGCTCGAGGTCCTCCAAAGCGAACTCGCCGAAGTTGCCCAGAAGTACTCCGAGAACGTCCTCGATGCTACCAACGCCTGGCAGTTGATCGTGACGGACGAGTCCCGGCTCGCGGGACTTCCGCCGCACGCGATCGCCGCCGCCCGGCGCAGCGCCGAGGCCAAGGGCGTTGGGGGCTGGCGCTTCACGCTGCACATGCCGTCGCAGGAACCGTTCATGACTTTTCTGCGCGACGACGGACTGCGCCGCGAGATGTGGACGGCCTCGGCCGCGGTCGGCGCCAGCGGAGCGCATGATAACACCGAACTGATTCGCCGCATCCTGGCTCTGCGGGCGGAGAAGGCCACGCTGCTGGGCCGGCCGCATTTTGCGGATCTCGTGTTGGAGCGCCGCATGGCGAAGACAGGAGCGAACGCACTCGCGTTCATCACCGACCTGCAAGGACGCGCGGCTGCGGCTTTCGCGCGGGAGTGCCAGGAACTTGAAGCCTACAAAACCCGCGAGACGGGATCGAAGCCAGCGCCGCTCGCGCCCTGGGAGGTTTCCCGTTGGGCGGAAAAGCTGCGGCAGGCCCAGTTCGATTTCGACGGGGAAGTCCTGCGGCCGTACTTTCCCATGGATCGGGTGATCGCCGGTCTCTTCGATCTCGTGGGCCGCGTGTTTGGCTTGAGCGTGGTCGAGCGGCCGATGGGCGAAGTCGAGACGTGGCATCCCGAGGTGCGCTACTACGATCTGTTTGATGCCCGACGCCGTCACCTCGGTTCTTTCTTCACCGACTGGCATCCCCGCGAATCGAAACGGGGCGGCGCCTGGATGAACTCCCTGATCACCGGCGGCCCCGATGCGACGGGAGTCAGGGTGCCGCATCTGGGCCTGATGTGTGGAAACATGACTCCGGCGAGCGTCGGTCAGCCGGCACTCCTGATTCATCGTGAGGTCGAGACCATTTTTCATGAGTTCGGCCACCTGATCCATCACCTCTTGGGCGAGGTTGAGATCAAGTCCCTCAATGGGACCAATGTCGCGTGGGATTTTGTCGAGCTGCCTTCGCAGATCATGGAGAACTGGTGCTGGGAGCGGGAGAGCCTCGATCTTTTTGCCCGCCATCACGAGACCGGGCAGCCGATTCCGGAGGATATCTTCCGCAAGATGATCGCCGCGAAAAATTTTCGCTCCGCCTGCGCGACCATGCGCCAGCTCGCCTTTGGCAAGATGGACCTCACGCTGCACACGCGGCCCGGGGATTTCGCCACGGCGGCCGATGTGGAGCCGCTCGTGCGTGCGGTCATCGCGGACTGTCTCGTGCCGACTTCGCCAGAGGCCCCGACCGTCGTGAAGCGATTCAATCATATCTTTTCCGAGCCGGTCGGCTATGCGGCCGGCTATTACTCGTACAAGTGGGCGGAGGTGCTCGACGCCGACGCGTTCACGCGGTTCCGGCGGGAAGGACTCTTCAATCCTGTGGTGGGGGCCCAGTTCGTCGCGTCGATTCTGAGCCGGGGAAATTCAGCAGATCCGGCGGAACTGTTCCGGGAGTTTATGGGTCGAGACCCGGACTTGACCGCGCTCCTTCAGCGCAGCGGCTTGGTTTCCTCGGCCTGATCAACGCGCCAGCGGTCTTGCGATCGCACCCAGGCGCCGCCGCCTCCTGCACTCCCTTGCCGTTGCGGCGGCCGTATCGGCGATTTTGGCCGGGTTGCTTCCCGGCTGACTGCCGTGGATCCTGGCTCCGGTCGGCGGCCGTTATGACCTGACCTTCGGCGCGTATGAATGGATCGGTTACGCTCGCTTTGCGCTCCACGATGCCGCTCTGGTTCGGGGGCGGGTCCGCGGGGCCGCTGTCCGCGCCGAGGCGGATACGCCGCCCCTCTGGCTGTGGCGTTACGCTTGGAATCGATCGACTCCCGTCTCGGTGGGTGCGTGGTCGGTTGAGGTGACGGCGGATCGGACCGCGACGAATCCAGCCACGGCGTGGTGACGACGCTGGGGACGGACGACCGCACGCTCCCGGTCAACCAGCGCTTCTTTCCCGGGGGTGACAACAGCATCCGCGGCTACCAGCGGGGGAGGCGGCACCCCGCGGCCCCGACGGTCTCTTCTTTGGAGCGAAGGCGGATCTGCTGCTCAATGCGGAGTTGGAGCAGGCGTTGACCTCGCACTGGTCCTTGGTGGCTTTCGGCGACTCGCGCGGCCTGGCGCCGTTTCTGCGGGGCCATCCGTTCTCGGAGCGCCTGTACAGTGCCGGGCTCGGCGTGCGGTACCAGACGATCATCGGGCCGCTGCGTCTGGAGTAAGGGTGCAATCTCAATCCCCGATCCGCCCGGGACATGGCAGTTTTCGATGGGGTATCCGGTCTGAGGCGCGCGGGTGGGGCAAATTTTTGTCGCGACCGGTCGAGGCCTCGCTCCTGCTGACGGGATGATCATTGCCGACCTTGCAAAGATTTCCGGCCGCACCTTTCCGGCCCGCCGCTGGACCCGCGGAATGGTGGGCCAGGCGGGGCAGCCCATTCCTGCCAAAGGATTTGCCATGGGCTATGTGGTGCTCGAGCCGAATGGCGGCCAGGTGCCCTGGCACAACCAGGAGCAGGAGGAAATCTACATGGTTCTCCAGGGCCGCGGTGAAATTTGCGTGGGCACGGAGCGCCAGGAGATCGCTGCGGGTCAGGCGGTGTTTCTTCCGCCGACCGTCTTTCACCAGTTGACCAACACGGGCGACACACCGCTGCACATGATGTATGTGTATTGTCCGGGCGGCGACGTGGCGCATTGGCGGCAGGAACTCGATGGTTCGTTGCCGCCGGCGGGGGTGGGGGCCACGCCGTCACTGCCGGCGGGTGCCGCCCCCCAGTGCACGAAGAAGCCGGAGTGAGCCGGCGGCGGCATGGGCCGCCTGTCAGTGACATCCTGCATCGATCCCGTCCGCGCGGGCTTGGCAGGGCCGCGCAAGTCCTCCTACATGGCCGACGAATGACCACGCACAAAGTCGGCATCATCATGAACGGGGTAACCGGTCGGATGGGTACCAACCAACATCTCCTCCGTTCGATCAAGGCGATCATTGATCAGGGTGGAATCAAGCTGAACGAGACGGAGGTGATTCTGCCCGATCCCATCCTGGTCGGACGCAGCGAGGCGAAGCTCGCCGCGCTTGCGACGCGGGCCGGCGTGAAGCGGTACACCACCAACCTCGATGCGGCGCTGGCTGATTCCGCGAACCAAATTTATTTTGACGCGACGCTCACCGGCCAGCGCCCGCATGGCGTTCGCAAGGCCGTGGCCGCCGGCAAGCATGTCTATTGCGAGAAGCCCACGGCCACGACCGCGGCGGAAGCGCTCGAGTTGGCGAAACTTGTTGCCGGCGCTGGGCTCAAGAGTGGCGTGGTGCAGGACAAGCTCTGGCTGCCGGGATTATTGAAGCTGAAGTACCTCATCGATACCGGGTTCTTTGGCCAGATTATCTCTGTCCGCGGCGAGTTCGGCTACTGGGTTTTCACCGGCGAGCACGAGGCGCTGCAGCGGCCGTCCTGGAACTATCGCAAGGAGGACGATGGGGGAATCATCGTCGATATGCTCTGCCACTGGCAGTATGTGATCCAGAATCTCTTTGGTGACATCAAGTCGGTGGCGTGCCTGGGCGCGACGCACGTGCCCCAGCGTTGGGACGAAAAGGGCAAACCCTACAAGGTCACCGCCGACGACTCCGCGTACGCGACGTTCGAACTGCACAACGGCGTCGTCTGCCAGTTCAACTCGTCCTGGTGCGTTCGCGTGCGCCGTGACGACCTGCTGACGCTCCAAGTCGACGGTACGATGGGCACGGCCGTGGCGGGCCTGCGCAATTGCGTGGCCCAGCATCTCTCCGCGACCCCACGTTGTCTCTGGAATCCGGATATCGACAGTCCGATCAAGTATGCGGATGGCTGGACGACGGTGCCGAGCCAGGGAAACTACGACAACGCCTTCAAAGTGCAGTGGGAGTTGTTCCTCCGGCACGTGGTCAAGGATGAGCCGTTCCCCTGGACATTGTTGGAAGGCGCGCGCGGCGTTCAGCTAGCCGAGATCGGTCTTCAATCTTGGGCGGAGCGTCGCACGCTCGACGTGCCACGATTCGGGTGAGATATTTCTCTTCGCTGCGGTGGAAGGCCCCCCACCGTTTCCAAACGTCCGTTTTTCAGTGGCAAATCCCCCGCTTTGGTTAAGTTCCGGGCCTGTCAGTCAAACGAATTACTGTATTCGCCAACCCTTCAACGACCACTTACTTCCAACCATGCTCATCTGGATTGTCCTCATAATCATTCCCATGCTTTTCGGGATGTACGCGCAGATGAAGATTCAGAGCGCCTACTCGAAGAACTCGCAGATCTCCTCCCGCAGCCGCATCCGCGGCGCGGAGGCCGCGCAGGCGGTGATGCAGTCGGCGGGAATTACCGACGTGGAAATTGTCGAGGTCCCCGGCCGTCTTACCGATCACTACGATCCCATCCACAAGCGCCTGGCCCTTTCGCGCGACAACTACCATGGCACCAGCCTGGCGGCCCTCGGGGTGGCCGCGCACGAGGCCGGCCACGCGATCCAGCACAAGGTGGGTTACGCGATGATGTCCGTGCGGCAGACGCTGGCCCCGGCCACCCAGATTGCCGCGGGCGTGGCGAATTTTGTGCTGATTGCCGGCATCTTCCTGATCAGTTCGGCGATCGGAGGAAAGCTGCTGTTGTTCGGGGCCATCGCCCTCGGGGTGATTTGTCTCTTCCAGTTTGTCACCCTGCCGGTCGAGTTCGACGCCAGCCGGCGGGCGAAGGCGCAGTTGGTACATCTGGGCATCCTCGACCGCGATGAGATGCCGGGCGTCAATGCGACCCTGGATGCGGCGGCGCTGACCTACGTTGCAGCGTTTGTCGCCGCCTTGGGGAGCTTGCTCCACATCCTAATGCTCTTGTCCGGCCGCCGGGACGACTGAGGACGGAGTATCGTTTATGTTTCGAAGGGCGGACCAAATCGTCCGCCCTTTTTCGTGCGAACGAGCGGCCCAAGCGACGCCGTTCCTACCTGATGATGATGGGCGCGGAAATCATTCCGCTCTTCGCACGTTCCTCTAGCGCCTTGGGCATTGCATCCATCAACTGCAGGATGCGCTCGGGATTGGAGGGATGGGTCGAGAGAAATGCCGGCGGCACGGGATCGTTGGCCGACTCGGCATCGAGGGCTTCGAGCACTTTGATCGCCTCCTCCGGGTTGTAGCCGGCGCGAGCCATGTACATCAGTCCGATATAATCCGCTTCCTTTTCTTTTCGCCGATCAAATGCGAGCCCGCCCATGGTCGTCGTCAGCCCGTAGGCCTGGCTCAAGGCATCGACCGTGAGCAGGGAAGCTCCACTCGCCATGCCGCCGATCATGCCCACGGCACCGACGGTGCTGATAGCCAATTCCTGCGAGAGCTTTTCGTGGACGTGCTTCGCGGTGACGTGGGCAATCTCGTGCGCGATGACCGAGGCGACTTGGTCCTCATTGCGCGCGATTTTGAAGAGCCCTGAGAATACGCCGACCTTCCCGCCCGCCATGGCAAAGGCATTAATCTGCGGGACATCGAAGACAACAAACTCCCAGTCCGCGTCCGGCATGTCCCAAAACACCACCTTGGAAAGCCGCTCCCCAATGCGACGAAGTTGATCGTTCATGGCCGGATCGCGGGAGATTTTATACTGCCGCTTCATGTCGTCGAACATCGAGATGCTCATCTTCGTGACCTCCTTGTCGTCGACGAGATTCACGGCGCGGCGACCCGTGACAGGAACAGCATAGCAACCGCCCAAGATCGGGGTGACCAGCACTGCAGCCAGGAGAAAAAATATCACTTTCATGGCGAATCGAGGGGACGCGGCGTGGGAATGGAAAAGGTGGTGAGTCGGAAACGTTTGGCAAGTTTGGTGAGACTGGGAATTGCGACCGTTCTGTTACCGAAAAAGGTCCGGGGAATTGTAGAATGCCCTTTGCAATTTGGCATGGGACCCGCATGGTCCGCCTTCGCAAAAAGTCGATTTCGTTCTGAACAACTGGTGTTCCTGTTCGTCTATCAACTCCGACATCCAAGGATTCTGTAGCACAACGTTCCCCACACGACCATGGCCGAGGAAAATGAGACTTCATCCGGCAAAAAGCGCCGCATTATTCACTGGAATCCGGAAGCCGGCCGTGAGCAGGTAAAGCGGCGCTGGACCTGGCAACGCATTGTCGGTTGGGGTGTCGGCGGGTTCTTCGCGATCCTGATCGCGGCGGGACTGGTCATTCGCGGTTTGAAGCTGGTCCTCGGTCCGGATGTCTTCACCGGGGGCCCCGTGGCAACGGGGGCCGGGCCCAATCTGGCGGACGCGAATGCGGCTTTTGTGACGCAGGCGAACGCCGAGCAGGCCCAAGAAATCGCGGGCAAGACCTTGGCGCAATTACGCCGGATGCCGGCGGATCATCCTGTGCAGATGCAGCAAATGATTCTGATGGAAAAGTCCTTTGCGGAAGCGGAGTTGATGCTATCTCGAAGGGCTTATGCCCGGGCCTTCATGACCTTCGAGGCGTTGAGAGGCGAAATGGAAGCCTTCAGCACCAACGTGAAGATCAAGGGCGAGGCCAAGCAGTCCTACGACGCGATTCTGCTGAGGATTAAGGACCTCGAAGTTGCCCGCGACTTGGCTCCGGGCTCACTTGAGGCGGCGTTCGAAGCGGCGGGGCAGGGAAGGCAATTGCTGACGGATGGAAATTTCACCGGCGCGAAGAAGATCTTTGA
>CAINHV010000399.1 GCA_903848965.1 uncultured Opitutia bacterium
CGCCGGCGGCAACCCCTTCCCCCGGCGGGTCGCGGCGCCACGGCGTTGCCCTGGTCGCAGGCGCCTGGCTGCTCGTGGTCGCCGGCGGACTTTTCATCACGGTACAGCGCCACCTGCGCGACGACCTCCCGCGAACCCGGCACGAACTCGCCGCGGCCGGGAGCCATCTCCGCGGCTATCTCGCGACGGACAATCCGGCGGAACTGGCATTCGATGCCCTGCCCTTCCCGAGCGCGGAAGGATTGATTAGCCGGCTGGCCCATCCCGCGCTGCGCGCCTTGATGCCGGTGGGCGTCCGGGCGCCGCTGCCACTCACCGCCGCGGCCGAGGCCTCGCCGATTTTTCACCCCAACCTCGTAGCCCAACGCAATCTCGCCAGCGGGCCACAGCCCGGCCTGTCCCCGGCCACGCCGCCGCTCGGCGCCCATGCGACCTGGGGATCGTTTGCCGCGCACGGGGCAACGGGACTTTGGATCAGTCAGCCGCTGGAGAGCCCGCTCGGCGGCTGGCTGAAGCTGGAAACCGCCGGGCACCTGGGCGAAACCGGCACCGCGCTCGAGTTGCATGACGCCCAGACCGGACGAACGCTCGCCACTCTCCGGCCCTCGCGGGTGCCCGGCGACTCGTGGCGCGCCGCCTATGTTCGCGCCCCCGGCCGGCCCTTCGTGATCGTGGCACGTGACGCCGATCCGACGCGCTGGTTTGCCTTCAGCGCGCCGGTCGAGATGAGCGCGTGGTCCTACTTGGGTTGGCAGGCCGCCAAACACGGACTGCTCTTCGGCCTGATCGGCGGCGCGCTCGGCCTGGCGCCCGCAGCCTTGGTGGGGCTGGCGAGTTTGAATCGCACGGCTCACCGCGTGCCCCCGGGTCACTGACCGGGCGCCGGGGGCGCCTTCACCCTTGCCACGGGTCGCGGACGCCAAGCACTTTCGCACCGCACCCACCATGCTCGCCCATCTCGACGATCCCGCGCCCGGCGTGGCGGTTGATCCGCTCTGCTTCCTGGTGCGCGGCTGGATCGCAGTGGACCTGGAGTCCGAAAACGTGGCCGCGGTCGAGGCCTGGAGCGGCGAAACCCTCGTGGGGGAAACGACCGGCTTTTATCGGCGTCCCGACGTCAACGCCGCCCTCGCTCTGCCGGCCGACACGCGGGCTGGTTTCGAACTCTTCGCGCACCAGGCCGACGCCAAATCCGGCACGGCGTTTGAGCTCAGTCTCCGGCTCCGGCTCCGCGACGGTTCGCGGACGGCGCCCATTTCCAGCCGTAGCCTCACCACGATTGCCCGCGACTACCGGGAAAACGATTTCGGGATCCTGCTGGATCGCCGGACCACCGCGGTGCATCGCCGTCCCAATATCTACACCGAGGGTCCGTCGGTCCTCGGTGGCAGCGGCGAAGTGGCGGATTTGATCCGGCGTTACGCCGGCCCGCCGCCACGGCGTCTGATCGATGTGGGTTGCGGCCTGGGATTCTACGGCCGGGGCCTTCTGGCCGACGGCTATGACTGGCACGGCGCCGAGGTCGATGCCGCGGACTGCGCGGAACTGGCCCGGTTCGGACTGCCCCATCACCAGGTGGACGGTCGCACGCTGCCGTTTGCCGACGCGTCCTTTGACGCCGCCCTCTGCATCGAGGTCCTCGAGCACATCGATGAGCCCCACAGTTTCCTGCGCGAGGTCCAGCGGGTCGCGCCGCGGCAGTTGCTGGTCTCGGTTCCGAACTGCGAACTGCTCGGCTACCTGCACGATCATCTCGCCGCGCCGTGGCACATGCTGGAGCCGGACCACAAGAGCTTTTTCACCCGCTGGTCGCTCGGCGCGATTCTGCGGGAATACTATGCGCACGTGGAGGTGCGCTTCCACACGCCGTACCCGCTGCGGTCACCCTCCGGGACTCCGCTCCATTACAATCTCTTCGCCATCGCGACCAGCGCCTGAGCGAAGACGTCAGCGCGGTGGCGACGGCCCGCTAAGGGCTTGTCGGCCATGACGCCGCCCGATGATACTCCCTGGCCTGTTTTTATGCCCATCGTCGTCCACCGCCTCCGTTCCCCGCTGCGCCCGCATTCATGAGCACCAGCGTCAAGGATCCCCGCGAGTTGCAGGCCATTTACGAACGAAGGTTCAAGGACGAGCGCGCGCGGTACCGGCAGGCGCTGTGGCGCACGCTCGTGGCGGACTATTTCCAGGCGCTGGTGCCGCCCAACGCCGCGGTGCTCGACCTGGGCTGCGGCTATGGCGAGTTCATCAACCACGTGACCGCCGGCTCGCGCCACGCGATGGACCTCAATCCCAAGTCCCCGGAGCACCTCGCGCCGGGCGTCCAGTTTCATTTTCAGGATTGTTCGCAGCGGTGGGCGTTGCCGGACAACTCGCTCGACGTCGTCTTCACCAGCAATTTTTTCGAGCACCTGCCGGACAAACTCGCGCTGAAACTCACGCTGCTCGAGGCGCACCGCTGCCTCAAGCCGGGCGGCCGCCTCATCGCCCTCGGCCCCAACATCAAGTTCGTGCAGGGCGCGTATTGGGATTTCTGGGACCACTTTCTCTGCCTCACCGAGGCATCGCTCGCCGAGGCACTGGTCAACAACGGCTATGACGTGGAGCGCGCCATTGGCCGGTTTCTGCCGTACACGACCATCAATCAGCCCGCCTACCCCATGGCCTTCGTGCGCCTGTATCTCCGGCTGCCGGTCGTGTGGCGGCTGTTCGGCAAGCAGTTCCTCGTGGTGGCGACGCGGCGTTGAGCATCATGGCTGCAACCCCGGGCCCGGTCCCGCCCGCCTCCCGCCGCCGGGGCCGGACCGCCGCGCTCCTGATCGCGGTCCTCGCGCTCTGGCTGGTCCTGATCGAAATTCCGGAAGCGCCGGTCGCACAGTTGGACGCCTCCTGGCAGCAGGTCCTCGTTCACGCCCATGAGCAGAACCTCTCGTTTGGGAACGGCATCATCTTCTCGGCCGGGCCGCTGGGCTTCCTCACGTCGCGCTTCTACCTGCCGGATTCGCTGACGATCAAGCTGGCGTGGGAGTTCGCCGGGAAACTCATCATCGCGTTCTGCTTCGTCCGCCTCACCGGCCTGCTGCGCTCCCGTCGACGGGCGATTGCGCTGATCGGCACGATCGTTTTGGCCGGCCTCTTCATCGACGCCTTTTACGTCCTGCTGCTCACGCTCGCGGTCGTGCACTGGCTGCTGCCTCCCGCGGCTTCCCGCGGGCGACAGGCCGGGGCGATGGCGCTGCTCATCTTTCTCGCGCAGCTCAAATTCACCTTCTGCCTGCTCGCCCTCGCGGGGGTGACGCTCGCGGTGGCGGCCCGACTCGGGCGCCGCGAAGTCCGGCCAGCGCTGGGCCTGGCCGCCGGCTTCGCCGGCGGATTCCTCGGCCTCTGGCTGCTGGCCGGCCAAAACCCGGTCCGGCTCCCGGACTACTTCCGCTACTCGTGGTCGTTCAGCTCGGGCTACCCGTGGGCCATGTCGTTCGACGAATCCTGGCCGGTCTTCTTCACCGGCGCGGCGACGGCCCTTCTCGCGGCCCTCTGCCTCTGGCAAATGTTCCGGATGGCCCCGGGCCCCAGGCTGGCGGCGCTGCCGCTCGTGCTCTTTCTCGCCGCGGTGTGGTTCATCTCCTGGAAGCACGGCTTTACCCGGGCCGACGGACACGTCCTCGGCTTCTTTCTCGTCTCCTTGCTACTGGGACTCGCGCTGCCGGACCTGGCGCCCGCCGCCGCCCGTTGGTGGTTCGCCGGCCTCTTTCCGCTCGGAGTGCTCGGCCTCGCGCTGGCCGATCCGGCCATGCTCCGGGACTCGCCCCGGTCCGCCCTCGATCGCGGCCGCATCGCGCTCCACTACCTGGTCCATCCCGGCCTCATCCGGACCGAATTCGCCGCCAACTTTGCCGCGCGCCGAAAGCTCTATGACCTGCCAGAATTGCGCGCCGCGATCGGTGCAGGGACCGTCGACCTGCTGAACTTCGAGCAGGGCCTGCTGTTCCTCAACGGACTGAACTACCACCCGCGCCCGATTTTCCAGAGCTACTCCGCCTACACCGATGCTCTTCTCCAGAAGAACGCCGGTTTCTTCCGCCGGCCCAACGCCCCCGAGTTCCTCATTGTGCGGCTCAGCACGATCGACGGCCGTTATCCCACGCAGGACGACTCCCTCGTGCTCGCCGAACTTCCGCTGCGCTACGATCTGGTCCTCGAGGACGGCGACAATGTCCTCTTCCGCCGGAAGGCCGCGCCGCCGCCCGGCGAATTCACCCGCACGCCGGTCGCGGAGCACGCCGCGTCCCTCGCCCAGGAAATCGCCGCGCCCCCGCATGACGGCCATCCCCTCTGGCTTCAGGCCTCGTTCGAACTCTCGTGGCTGGGCCGGCTGCGCTCGCTTTTCTACAAGCCGCCCCAGCTCGCGATGGTTGCCACCGATTCGCGCGGCGAGGAAACACGGCACCGCATCATCCCCACGATCGCGCGCACGGGGTTCGTGGTGCAGCCCCTGATTCAGACGTCCCCCGATTACGCGAACTTTGCCCGGGGCCGGGGCACGAAGGCCCTGCGTTCGATCCGCTTTGAAGCCGCCTCTCCGGCGGAAGCGGAATTCTGGAGCCGTGGAACCGTCCGCTTCGCCCGCCTGCCGGAGCTTCCGCTCGAGATAATCGATCCGATGCGTGCGATGGTGGACACCGGAATCTGTAATCTCGTTCCCGACTCGGTCACCTCCAACACGACCGTCCAGTACATCGCGCTGCCCGACCAGCGACGCGCCCTACTCGTGCACGCGACCGGAAGCATGGTCTTCACGTTGCCGGATCAACGGCGGCGGCTGACGGGCGACTTCGGTTTCGTCGAGGGTGCCCACACCGACGCCAATCGGACGGACGGCGGCGAGTTCACGATCGAAGGCGAGACGGCCGACGGCCACTCAACGGTGTTGTGGCAGCGAACCCTGGATCCGCTGCGGCAACCGGGCGATCGTGGCCCGCAGCGCGTCGACGTCGCCCTGCCGCCCGGGCTCGTGCGCGTGAGGCTTCACACCCGACCGGGATCCAACGGCGACGGCCGTTGGGACTGGACGTATTGGGGCAATCTCTCGTTCACGCCGTGAGCGCCGAAGCTGCATCACCCCGCCGCGTGCCTTTTGATCGCTGGGGCATCCCGCTGCTCGGCCTGCTCGCCCTCGCGCCGCTCTTCTGGTGTTGGTTGGATTTCCGGGATCTCTATTGGTTCGGCGACGAATGGGATCAGCTCGACCAGATCGCGCGCCATGGTTTCCGGTCGTGGACCCTCGGATTTTTCGGCGAAAATTTCGCTCCGCTCTTCAAGATCGTCTGGGGCACAGTCGCGCTCGGGAGTGGCGGAAGTTACTTTGCCCTCATTGTGACGGTCTGGCTCGTCCACGCGGTCAGCGTGGTCCTTCTCGGACGCTGGATGCGCGAAGCGGGTTTCGGCTGCATCGGCACCACGCTGGCCCTGATTCTCTTCGGCGTGGCCGCGACGAACGTCGAGACTCTCGGCTGGGCCGTGCAGTTGATCACGGTGCAGGGGATGATGTTCTTTATCGCCGCCGCGCGGTGGCATCAGGCCCGGGAGTCCGACGGCGCGTGGACTATCCGCTCGGGATTCGTTCTCGGTGCCCTGGTCGCGCTCAGCACGTTCTCCTTTGTGCGCGGCGCCCTGACGGGCCTGTCCCTGGCGGCGGCCACCGTGTTGCCGTTCCTCGTCGTCCGTGCGCGGTGGCCGCAATGGCGCAGGCCGCTCCTTCTCGCCCTCGTCTGCCTTCTGCCCGCGTTCATTTCCATCGGACTCATTGCGACCTTCGCCGGCGGCAACCATCAGCATCTCGCGAAAGCGGGCCTCGGCCCCCCGGCGGAGTTCGCCGGCTGGTATTTTCTGCTGAATCCCTTTCACCGCCTCTTCGACGTCACAACCTGGGGCCCGCACACGACCCTCGTCCTCGGCGCGGGCAAGCTGCTGGTTCTCGGTTGCGGGTGGCGATGGGCCAGCGCCAGCCAGCGCCGGCTGCTCGGGCCGCTCCTGATCTTCGAACTGGGCAACGCGATCCTGCTCGGGATCGGGCGGCATCACACCGGGCTGCAGACGACGGTCAGTTCGCGCTACCAATACGTTTCACTGCTCGCGACCGCACCGTTCCTGGCCGTGATCCTGGAGGCTGTCCTGCGGCGCGCCTCGGTCTGGCGCTGGGCGCCGCCCGTAGTGGCCGCGGGCTTTGTTTTCGGCGCTGGATGGTTCGCACTGCATCCCTGGCCGGCCACCATGAAATCCTGGGCCGAATCGCGCGGCCGGCAGTCGCGCCACACCTTGACCGTCGATCCCAATCCCCCGGCCATGGGCGTCGTTCCCGGCATCGACTTCATGCCCACGCAGCGGGCGAAGGAATTGATCGAAACGTACCATCTGCACTAGGTGCCTCCACCGGACGAACACTTGAGTCCGCTCCTCGGGTCCGTAGCGTGCCTCCCACTCCTTTCCGTCGCCCCATGGCCAAAACTCTTCTCGTCACCGGCTCGTCCGGACTCATCGGCTCCGAAGTCTGTTCGTACTTCGCCCACCAGCTGGGCTACTCGATCCACGGCGTGGACAACAACCAGCGGGCGGTCTTCTTCGGGCCGACCGGCGACACCCGCTGGAATCAGGAACGACTGCAACGGGACCTGGAACGCACGGGTTACGTCCATCACGAGCTGGATATCCGCGATCGCGCTGGCGTGCTCGCGCTCGTCCGGGAACTCCGGCCCCATGCGATCGTCCACGCCGCCGCGCAGCCGAGCCATGATCGCGCCGCGGCGATTCCGTTCGACGATTTCGACACCAACGCCGTCGGCACGCTGAACCTGCTCGAGGCGGCCCGCCAGGGCTGCCCCGAGGCCCCCTTCGTCTACCTCAGCACCAACAAGGTTTATGGCGACGCCCCGAACCGGATCGCGCGGCGCGAGTTGGAGACGCGGTACGAGTTTGCCGACCCGCTGTTCGAGCATGGCATCGCAGAGACCTTCACCATCGATCAGTCGAAGCACTCGCTCTTCGGGGCGAGCAAGCTCGCGGCCGACGTGATGGTGCAGGAGTACGGCCGCTATTTTGGCCTGCCCACCTGCGCGCTGCGCGGGGGCTGCCTGACGGGGCCGAACCACACCGGCGTCGAGCTGCACGGCTTCCTGAGCTACCTCGTGAAGTGCAACCTCGAGGGCACCGAGTATAAGATTTTCGGCTACAAGGGAAAGCAGGTGCGCGACAACATCCACGCCCTCGACGTGGCGCGCTTCATCGCCGCGTTCATCGATGCCCCCTGCGCCGGCGAGGTATACAATCTCGGCGGCGGCAAGGCCAACGCGTGTTCCATCCTCGAGGCCTTCAAGCTGGCGGAGAAGTTCTCCGGCAAGGCTCAAGTGCACACCTACGTGGACCAGAACCGCATCGGCGATCACATTTGCTACTACAGTGATCTCCGCAAAATGCGCGCCCACTACCCGGCGTGGAACATCAGCATTTCCCTCGAGGAAACCATCCGGCAGATCGTGGAATCCTGGCAGCAGCGGGCGAAGACCTGAGGCTTGGCCCCGCGTAGCCGACGCCGGCAAGGCCGGGCGACCAGGACGCTGGATCCCGGGCGGCGGGTGCGACTCCGGGAGATATCCCGGTTGGGCCGGGTTCGCCCACGTTTGACGTCTCCGCTGGCCCAACGTTAGGCTGTCCCCCGTCCCATGGATCCCTCGTCCAATCCGCCTTTCTCCGTCGGCGCTCGTCGCCAGCGTCTCGCCGCCGCCGCGGTGGCGTTCTGGGCGGCGACGGCGATGGCCCAGCCGACCCTGCCCAAGGATTCCCCATTTTTGCCGCCGGCGGCCGCGGGCACGGCAGCCGCGCCGGGAGAAAATCTGGAATTTGCCGGGGTGAGCACGATCGGGCAAAGAATCGACTTGGTCATTCACGACAAAGCCGCGAAGCGGAGCCGGTGGATTGCACTCGGCGAAACCGTGGCCGGAATCACGGCCCTGAAGTACGATGCCCGGCTCGAGCAGGCCGTGGTCCGCGCCAACGGCATCGAAAAGGTGCTGCGTCTGCGGAAAGGCACCGGGCCGGCGAATTCTCCGGCGGCCGTGATCCCGCCCTTCGTTCCAACCGCGCTTCCCGCCGTCAATTCCGCGTCCGGACAACCCGCGACGGCGTGGCCGGCGGCGACCGCGACCGCTCCGCTCCCAGCCCCGCCCCCTCCGCCCGCCACCTCGGAGATCATTGCCAAGCAGGAGGTCGAAGCCCGGATGCTCGTCAGCGACCTGCTGGAGATCGGCATGGCGCAGCGCAAAGCTTACGAGGACGCCCAGCGCCGGAACGTGACCGATCCATCCGGCGCAGATTTCGCTCCCGCCGGGCAGCCGGCGGCGCCCGCGCCCTGACGGATCTCGGCGCGGCCCCAGTCGAAATTATTTCGCTTCCGGCTTCCGTCCCCACCCGTAGACCCAGAAGTTGAGACGGGTTGCCACGTTGACGTCCCCGAACCCGGCGCGCCGGAGAAACGTCTCGATCTCGGGCTGCGTCGAACACTTCGAGATCTGCGACGGGCGTTCGCCGGGTTTGAACTGAAGCCGGCTTTCCTCGAACACCCGCCAGCCCGCCGGCGACGCGAGGTCGACATTGTCACAATAGAAACGTCCACCCGGCTTCAGCACCCGCAGGGCCTCGAGCACATAGGTGTAACGGTCCCATTCCTCAAGGTGCATGAAGACGACGGTCGTGTAGACGACGTCGATGGAATTGTCCGCGAACGGCCGGAGATCGTAGCCGGAGATCTCCTGAAGCCGGGTATTGGGAATCCCGAGCAACCTCCGGCCCGCGAGGCGCAGCATGTTCGCCGAGACATCGCAGCCGATCCACTGCCCCACGAACGGCGCGAGCACGCGCCCAACCCGGCCAACGCCGCAGCCAATCTCCAATACAACATCGGCCGCACGAATCCCGACCGTTGCCCGGAGGATGTCGGCGGTGTCTTCGCCGTCATCGTGAAACTTGTCCTCGTCCGTATGGCCGGCGACGTGGAGGTAGGCCGCGTGCTTCGAGCCCGACAGGGAGTTCCAGACCGCTTTGTAGTCGCCGCGCAACTGACTCATCGGTTCACACAACGCGGCGGCCTCGGCCCGGTCAAAACATTCCCCTGTCGCCGGCCGCGCCCCCGTGGAAGATCTCACTTCCCGCCCCCGGACTTTTTCGCATGCTGCCCCCGATGCGCATCCTCATCTCCGGCGTCTGCGGCTTCGTTGGGAGCACGCTCGCCCGGGCCTTCGCCGAAGCCGGGGCCGCGCTGGAGCTAGTCGGATTCGACAATTTCATCCGACCGGGCAGCGAAACAAATCGCGATGCGCTCCGGCAACTCGGGGTGAAGTTGTTTCACGGGGACCTCCGGGCCGCCAGCGATCTCGAGGCGCTGCCGGCGGTCGACTGGGTGATCGATGCCGCGGCAAATCCCAGCGTCCTGGCCGGCACGGACGGCCGCAGCAGTTCGCGCCAGCTCGTCGAACACAATCTCGGCGGCACGATCAACCTGCTCGAATACGCCAAGCGGCACCGCGCGGGCTTCATCCTGCTCAGCACCAGCCGCGTCTATTCCATCCCGGCCCTCACCGGCCTGCCGCTCCGGACGGAGGCGGGTGCCTTCCACCTCGACATCGCGTCCCCCACGCGGATGCCGGCGGGGGTCAGCGCCGCGGGGCTCGATGAAACGTTTTCCACGCAGGCCCCGGTGTCGCTCTACGGCGCCACCAAGCTCGCCAGCGAGGCGCTCGCGCTCGAATACGGCGAGACATTCGGGCTGCCGGTCTTCGTCAACCGCTGTGGTGTGCTCGCCGGCGCCGGCCAGTTTGGCCGCCCCGACCAGGGCATCTTCGCCTATTGGATCAATGCGTGGCTCCGCCGGCGACCGCTCAAATATATCGGCTTCGACGGGACCGGTCACCAGGTGCGCGACTGCCTCCACCCTCGGGATCTGCTGCCGGTGTTGCACCAGCAGTTTCAGGCTCCGCGGGTCAACACCGAGGCGCGCGTCGCGAATTTCTCCGGCGGCATCGGTTCGGCGACCTCGTTGCGACAACTCAGCGACTGGTGCGCCGAGCATCTCGGCTCGCATCAGGTGACCGCCGACCCGGCGCCGCGTCAGTTCGACATCCCCTGGCTCGTGCTCGATTCGTCGCGGGCCGGGCGACTTTGGAACTGGCGGCCCATCACGCCGCCGGCCGCCCTGCTGGACGAAATCGCCGCCCATGCCCGGGCCCACCCCGAGTGGCTCGAACTCTCCGCGCCGCTGTGAATTTCCCCGTTGTTTCCTCCGGGCATCACGGGCCATCGGCGGCATCACCAGCCGCCAAGCTCACGCTGCTCTCCGTCATCATCCCGGCTCGCGACGAGGAGGAATCACTGCCCTCCACGATCGCCGACATTGTCGCCACTTTCGAACAGCATGGCGTCCCGTATGAGATCGTTGTGGTCGACGATGGCAGCCGCGACCGCACCTGGACGGTGTTGCAGGAACTGCAGGGCCGGTTCCCCCGGCTCGTGCCGACGCAAAACGGCAGCGCCAACGGCTTCGGTCGCGCCGTGATCTGGGGCATGGGCCACAGCCGCGGCGACGCGGTCGTGATCATGATGGCGGACGCGTCGGACTCCCCCGCCGACGCCGTGCAATACTGGCGGCTCCTCAACGAGGGTTACGATTGCGCCTTCGGCAGCCGGTTCATCGCGGGCGGAGAGGTCATCGACTACCCGCGAGTGAAGCTCTTCGTCAACCGGCTGGCCAATTTCCTGGTTCGGATCGGGTTCAACATTCCGCTCAACGACACCACCAACGCCTTCAAAGC
>CAINHV010000400.1 GCA_903848965.1 uncultured Opitutia bacterium
CCTCTTCCACACCACAGCCCTCGGTCGCGCGATTGTCGCGCACCTGCCTGAGGAACAGCAGGCACGGCTGGTGACGCGGGCCTGCGGCGCGGTGCCGGCGCGCCAGCGCAAGGCGCTCCGAACCGAACTCGTCCAGGAACTGGCGGCCACCCGCGCGCGCGGCTACGCGCTGGAGGAGGAAGAGACCGTCGTGGGCGTGGCCTGCGTGGCCGTGCCGCTGATCGCCTTGGGCGAGCCGCTGGCCGCCGTCAGCGTGTCCGTCCCGGTGCACCGCTTTCCCGCCCGCCAGCGCGCCGCGCTGATTGCCGCGATGCTTGAGAGCCGCCCGCTCGCGGCGGCCAGCGCCTGAATTTTACCATGCCCTATACCTTCGCCCGCTCCCAGGAGCTCTTTCTTCGCGCCCAGCGCAGCATCGCCGCCGGCGTCAACAGCGGTATCCGCAAGATGGAGGCGCCCGTGCCTCTCTACTTCGCCAAGGGCAGCGGTCCCAACCTCTGGGATGTCGACGGCAATCACTACCTCGATTTCCAACTGGGCCAGGGCGCGCTGCTCTACGGTCACGCCCCCGCCGGGATGGCCGACGCCATCGGCGCGCAGGCGAAGCTCGGGACCCACTGGGCGGCTCAGTGCGAACTCGAGATCGAGGTGGCGGAGCGGATCCAGAAACTCATCCCGTCCGCCGAGCTGATTCGTTTCAACAACTCGGCCACCGAGGTGGTGCTGGCGGCCTTCCGCCTGGCCCGCGCCCACACCGGCCGGAAACTGATCCTGAAGTTCGAGGGCCATTATCACGGCTGGGCCGACGAGGGCCTGGTGGGTTTTGCCAACCCGATGGATCGCTGGGGCGACGACGAGAACCCGGCGCGGCTGCACCCGAGCAAGGGCGTGATTCCCGAGGTGCTGGATCAGTTCGTCGTGGCCCGCTGGAACGACGTCGCCCATCTCCGCCGCCGCGTGGAACAGTTCCGCGGCCAGATTGCGGCGATCGTTTTTGAGCCGGTGCTGTGCAACACCTGCGTGATCGAGCCGGCGCCGGGTCTGATGGCCACCATCCGCGAACTGTGCGATCGCGACGGCATGCTGATGATCTCGGACGAGACCATCACGGGCTTCCGCTTTGGCGGCTCCTGCGCGCAAGGCTACTATGGCTACCAGGCCGATCTCACAATCCTCGGCAAGGCCGTGGGCGGGGGCACGCCGTTCGCCGCGCTGGCCGGCACCAAGGCCGCGCTGGCCAAGATTATCTCGGGCGAAGTGATTCATGCGGGTACCTTGAACGCCAACCCGCTCTGCCTCGCGGCGAGCAAGTGGTGCCTCGATCAGGTGCTGGCCCAGGGCGATCATCCGGCGCGGATCCAGCAATTGGGTCGCACGTTGATGGCCGGTCTCGCGGCGCTCGCGACGGAGCACCAGATCCCGCTGCGGCCCCAGGGTCCCGGGCTGATCTTCCACACCGTCATGCTCAAGCCGGGTGCGGCCGAGGGCCCGATCAACGAATATCGCGACTACGTTCGCCGCCATGATGCCCCGCGCTGGGCGCATCTCCGCCGCTGTCTCCTCGAGGAAGGCGTGCGCGCGATCGAGCGCGGCCTGTGGTCGATCAGTCTCGCCCATGGCC
>CAINHV010000401.1 GCA_903848965.1 uncultured Opitutia bacterium
GAAATCCGGTGAATAACCGGTGCACTCCTTTACTCCCAAGTTATTCACCAATTCCGGCGGTGAAGAAGTTGTTGAGAACAATAGCTTCAAACTCGGCGCACCCGGTCCACGCTCTCACTCGTTCCTTGATAGAACAGTCGCAGCGCGGCGGCCTGAAAAAAGCCGGCGCGAGCACGGCTGGGATAATCCCGGGTGACCGGGGAAAGGTTGGTGGCAGCTGGTGCCACCCTCCCCTCCAGACGGCGTTTGCCGGATGCGAGGCATATATCACCAGTTCCTCTGGCCGGAGTCGTGTCCGGTCAGTCCACCCACGAATTAGGAACTGAGCGGCGAGGCGCGATTAGAAACCGCGAGCGAGCCGAGTCAGGCCCACGGGAAGTTTCGACCCGTGCGCCGACGCAGTTACCCCAGAGGGTTTTGGTTGCTACTGCGCAGACCAGAACGCCAGTGCGATTCCCGACGGGACGACCCCGTCAGAAGGCCCAGTCCGCCGCGCGGACCGGGCGCGCAAAGGAGTCATACCGGCGGGGAGCCAGCGGACCTAGGCAAAGTCCGCGAAACTCCTCAATGGGGCAGCGTGAAAAAGCACGTCGCCCCGCTGCAAAAGCGAAAGCAACCTAGGAGGTAAGAGGTCAGACCCGTAACGCGGGGCCAACGTCCGGCCAAAAGCCGGTGCCGTCCCCGTGGCCACGGTGCCGACGCGAACAATGAAAATTGCAGGCGTGTCAGCACCACGTCCGGCGCGCCGCTCCCGGCAGGGAGCGTCCGAACCGGGCGAAGAGGCCTCACTCCGAGATCCTGGCCGGTAACGGCTAGGACGGTCCCGCCATGAGACCGAAACATCCGCATGCCGCGGAGAGTGGCGTCGGGAAGCACACCGCCCGCGAAAGCGAGCGCGCCCAAGCGTGTGCCACCGGGAAAGAGCGCGTGGCGAGCGCCCACTCCCACAAATTGGCCCCGGAGCCGTCAAAAGCTCCGGGGCCTTTTTGTGCCCTGAAAGCGCCGCCCCGGTCTTGTCAGAGCGGGCCGCCGCCGCTGCACTCATCCCATGCCCCGCGCCCCGCTATTCGTTCTATCGGCCCTGTCGTTCCTGTATTTTCCCTTGGCCTCCGTGCTTCACGCGGCCGAAGCCTCGAAATCCGCAACCCCGGTGCCCCTGGCACTTACCGACACGATCGGAGCGGACGAAATCCGCCTCTGGCCCGCTGGAACTCCCGGCGCACTTGGCGACCGGCCGCAGGACGTTCCCACGCTGACCGCCTTCCTGCCCGATCCGGCAAAGCGCACTGGCGCCTCGGTCGTAATCCTGCCCGGCGGTAGCTATGGCGTCCTCGCGATTCATGAGGGCAAGGGCTACGCCGCCTGGTTTGCGAGCCACGGCATTGCCGCCTACGTCCTGAAATACCGACTAGGCTCCGCCGGCTACCGCCATCCGGCCATGATCAACGACGCTGCGCGGGCGCTGCGCCTGGTCCGCGGGTACGCGCGGCGGGACGGACTCGATCCAGCCCGCATCGGCATCATCGGGTCTTCCGCCGGCGGCCATCTCGCCTCGACGCTCCTGACCCACTTCGACTCCGGCAAGTCCGACGCCACCGATCCGGTCGACCGTGAAAGTTCACGCCCCGACCTCGGCATCCTCTGCTACCCGGTGATTTCGCTCGGCGAATTCGCCCACGCCGGATCGCGGCGCAACCTGCTGGGCGAAACTCCCGACCCCGATCTCGTCCGCTTCCTCTCCAGCGAACTTCAGGTCACGAAGGACACGCCCCCCACCTTTCTCTGGCATACGGTCGAAGATAAGACCGTGCCGGTGGAGAACGCCCTCATGTTTGCGTCTGCTCTGCGGCGCGCCGGGGTGCCGTTTTCCCTCCACATCTATGAGTTAGGCGCTCACGGACTCGGGCTGGGCGGGACGCGTGGAGCCGCTCCGCCTTGGGCCGATCAGTTGTTGTTCTGGTTCAAGGAACGCAAGTTTGCGCCGTAAGCGGGTCGTGCCACTGGTCGGACTCGCGACCGATTTGTTGCTTCGAATCTGACGTTTCTGCTCAGGGTCGCACCGGTCTCGCGGCCGGCCGCCTTCCGCCTTGCCTTCACGCCGACCGGCATGCACGTTGGGCCTCTTTTTCCAACGAACACAGTCGTCCGCGTATGAACCAGAGCATCCGTAATATCGCCATTATCGCCCACGTTGACCACGGGAAAACCACCCTCGTCGACAAGCTCCTGAAGGAGGGCGGAGTCTTCCGTGCTAATCAGCAGGTCGAGGAACGCGCCATGGACTCCATGGACCTCGAAAAGGAGAAGGGCATCACCATCAAGGCGAAGAACACGTCCGTCCACTGGAAGGACAAGATCGTCAACATTGTCGACACCCCCGGCCACGCCGACTTCGGCGGCGAAGTCGAACGCGCCCTCCGCATGGTCGACGGCGTTTTGCTCGTCGTTGACGCCTATGACGGCCCGCAGGCGCAGACTCGTTTCGTGCTGCGCAAGGCGCTGGCCCACGGCCTCAAGGTCGTGCTCGTCATCAACAAGATCGACCGCGAGAACGCCGAGCCGGCCAAGATGTATGACAAGGTGCTCGAACTCCTCATGGAGTTGAATGCCACCGAGGAACAATTCGACGCCCCGGTCGTGTACGGATCCGGCCGCGATGGCTACATGATGTACCACCTCGGCGAGGAGAAGAAGGACATGACGCCCCTCTTCCAGACGATTCTCGACCACGTCCCGCCGCCATTTGCGAAGCCGAACGAGCCATTCCACATGCTCGTGTCGAACATCGACTGGAGCGACTACGTCGGCCGGATCGCGGTCGGCAAGATTCTCGGCGGCACGGCCAAGGTCGGTGAAACCGTGTTCGTCATCCGCCATTCGGACGGCAAACGCGTGCGCGCCAAGATCTCCAAGGTGTTCGAGTTTACCGGCCTCGGCACGCGTGAGACCGAGATTGCAGTCGCCGGCAACATCGTGGGCCTTTCCGGCTTCGAGGATATCGACATCGGCGACACCCTGACGGCGGATGAAAACGGTCATCCCCTTCCCTTTACGCAGATTGATCCGCCGACGCTTGAGATGCAGTTCTGCGTCAACGACGGCCCACTGGTCGGCACCGAGGGTAAGCTCGTCACCTCGCGCCAGCTGCGCGAGCGCCTCATGCGCGAACTCAAGGTCAACGTCTCGATCCAGATCGAGGACACCGACAAGGCCGGCATCTTCAACGTCAAGGCCCGCGGCGCCATGCAAGTCGCCGTCCTCGTCGAAACGATGCGGCGCGAAGGTTTCGAACTTCTCGTGTCTCGTCCGACGGTCATCGAAAAGGTCATCGATGGTAAGCGCATGGAGCCGTATGAGACGGTCTGGATCGAAGTGCCTGACGAGTGCGTCGGGGCGATCATGCAGAACATGGCGAACCGCAAGGGCCAGCTCACCAACATGGAGAAGCACCCGCACTCCACGATGCTGGAAGCGACCATCACGACCCGCGGCCTGATCGGCATGGAGATCGATGTCGTCAACGCCACCAGTGGCCGCGGCGTGTTGAGCCATCTGTTCAAGGAGTACGGCCCCTACGCCGGCGAAGTCCTGACCCGCATCACCGGCACGCTGATTGCCACGGAAGCCGGGGAGACCACCTCTTACGCCCTCGTCATGGTGCAGGAGCGCGGCAAGCTCTTCGTGAGCCCCGGCGAGCAGGTTTACGAAGGCATGATCGTCGGCGAGAATCCTCGCAACGAAGACATCGCCTGCAACGCCGTGCGCGCGAAAGCCCTCACCAACTTCCGCTCGCAAGGTTCGGGCGTCGCGACCGGCCTCACGCCGGCGTCGAAGCTCTCGCTCGAACGCGCGATCGAATACATCGCCGCCGACGAGTTCGTTGAGGTCACTCCCAAGAGCCTGCGCCTCCGCAAGCGGATCCTGAACAACGGCGCCCGCCAAAAGGCGTCCAAGTCCGCGAAGCAGTAATCGCGTCAGCCAGTTCCAAGGTGAAGCCCGACGTCAACCGGCGTCGGGCTTCGCTGTTTTTGGCGTCTTGGCCGCCCGTGACGCTCCCAGCGTGTCGGGGGCTTGGTGTAGATGCGCAGTCTTGCTGCGCCCTCCCGGCCACAAATTTAAAGCGATGATTCGCTCCGCCGCCGGACCGCCCACCGCCCATGGCCTGTCGTCCTTCGCGTCCCCGCGCTAGATCGAGAACAACTCGTCCGCCTTGAAGAATCGCGCGAGTTCGGCCTTGGCGTTGTCCACGCTGTCGGAGGCATGCACGACGTTCTTCATCATCTCGGTGCCGAAGTCGCCCCGGATGGTGCCCTTCGCCGCCTTGCGGGAGTCGGTCGGTCCGAGCAGATCCCGCACGCGCTGGACGATGTTGTCACCCTGCAAGGCCAGCATGACCACCGGGCGGGAACTCATGAACTTCTCGATCTCGGGGTAAAACGGTTTGTCTGCGACATGGGCATAATGCTCCCGCAGGACGGCGGCCGAAAGACGGGCCATCTTGCAACCAATGACATCGAAACCGGCGGCCTCGAACCGGCTCAGCACGGTGCCCACGAGGCGCTTTTCCATGCAGTCCGGCTTAAAGATAACAAACGTCTTCTCCATAAGTATTAACTGGCCAACCTAGCCCGCGGGCATCGTTTGGA
>CAINHV010000402.1 GCA_903848965.1 uncultured Opitutia bacterium
CGCCCCGAGCACTCTCAGATTAGTGTCCCGTCTGATTTCCTTCGCTCAAAATGAAACTCGATCGCTCTCCCCTGCTCCCGTGTTTGCTTCTCTTTTGCGGCCCGCTCACGGAAACCGTATCGCTGGCGGCCCAACCGGCGTCCCAGAGCATTCCCGCGAACTGGCGCAACATCTCCAGCGGGTGGACCATTCCCGACGAAGACTACGCGGATCAACCCTACATCGTGAAGGCCGACGACGGCGCGTGGGTCTGCGTGATCACCACCGCGGGTGGCCACGAGGGCGCCACCAGCCAGCACGTCGTCGCCACGCGGAGCACCGACTTCGGCCGCACGTGGTCGCCCTTGATTGCGATCGAGCCGTCGGGGCCGCCCGAATCCTCCTACGTCACGCTCCTGAAGACTCCCGCCGGCCGACTCTACGCCTTCTACAACTACAACAAAGACAATCTGCGGGCGGTGAAGCGCACCGACGGCGTCATGGAAAAACGCGTCGATACGCTGGGCTATTTCGTGTTCAAGTATAGCGACGACCACGGCAAGACGTGGTCCAAAGAGCGGCACGAAATTCCCGTCCGCGAGACCGCGGTCGATCGCGGGAACATCTACGGCGGTAAGGTGCGCTTCTTTTGGCATGTCGGTCGTCCGCTGCTTCACCAGGGCGCCGCCTATGTCACCCTGCACAAGGTTGGTAATTTCGGCCCCACGTTCATGACGAAATCCGAGGGGAATTTCCTGCGTAGCGACAACCTCCTTACGGAACGAGACCCGACGAAGATTCGCTGGGAGACCCTCCCCGACGGCAACATCGGCTTGCGCTCGCCCGTTGGTGAAATCGCCGAGGAGCAGAGCATCGTCGCGCTCTCGGACGGCAGCCTCTTCACGGTCTATCGCACCGAGACGGACTATCCGGTCCATGCCTACTCCCGCGATCACGGCCGCACTTGGACCAAGCCGGAGTTCATGACCTACGGACCGGGCGCGAGAAAAGTGAAGCACACCCGCGCGGCCAACTTCGTGTGGAAGGCCGGCAACGGTCGCTACCTCTACTGGTTTCACAACCACGGCGGTACGACCTACGCCAACCAGCGCAACCCCGCCTGGCTCGCCGCCGGACACGAGGTGGACACACCGGCCGGAAAAGCGATTGCGTGGTCGGAGCCGGAGATCCTGCTCTACGACGACGACTGGGTCGTGCGCGTGAGTTATCCGGATTTCGCGGAGGACGCCGGACGGTATTTCTTCACCGAAACACAGAAGACCATCGCGCGCGTGCACGAGGTGCCGGCCGAGTTTCTCGCAATGCTCTGGAGCCAACGCACCGCCAAATCCGTCGCGCGCAAGGGGCTCATCGTCGACGGCGGGGGCGGGAGCGTGCGGGACGCCCGGCAATTGCCGTTGCCGCGCCTGCCTGATTTTACGGCCCCGAAAGACCAGGAAGGCGGAGGCTTCAGCGTCGAATTCGCCGTCAAGCTGGAGTCCACGGAGGGCGGTCAATCGCTCATCGACGCCCGGGACGCCAACGGCAATGGCTTCGCCGTCAGCACCACCGACCGCGGCACCGTGCAACTCTCTCTGCGCGGCGCGCTCGGACCATCGTCAACCAGCAGTTTCTCCAGTGACGTGCGTGATTTTGGTCTGGGCGAGATTTCATGGGACTGCGATCCGGGCCTGCTCAAATCGGGTGAGTGGCACCATTTCGCCATCATCGTGGATGGCGGACCCAAGACCATTTCGTTTGTCGTCGACGGAAGGCTCAACGACGGCGGCGACCGCCGTCAGTTCGGCTGGGCCCGATTCCCGCGCGAACTGCGCACGGTCAACGCCACCGACCGAGTGACCATCGCGCCCAGAATCCGCGGCGAGATGCGGCAGGTCCGCATCTACGACCGGGCGCTCCGCACGAGTGAAGCCGTCGGAAACTGGCGGGCAGCCGGCCTTACAAAATAGCTCGAAAATCGGCACCCTACTTCACCCGTACCCGATACAGATACGAGGGGCGGAAGGGGTCCGGCCGTTACATGTTAGCAGCGTCTCTGTGCTCCGCTTTTTGATCGCCGAAGTGGGCGGAGAGACCGGGCGCTAACATGTAACGGCCCGACCCCTTATCGAGAGTCCCGGATTCATCCATTTCGCGGTCTCGGTAACTCTAGGAGCTGATTTTCGTGCAACCGCGCCCGTTACGCCGTAAATCCCGCCCCCCTGACATAGGCCAGGCGCAAGGCTGGCGGGCGGGCTTTATTTGACCAATACTTCTGTGGGTGCTTTGCCCTTTATCTTGGTCTTAACTTCGCCGAAAACGTTGGGCTTCGTCGTAATCGCTTGGCCCGTGGTTTTTCCATTAGAGTCCTTGTAGACGGTTTTTACTTCGCCAAACACATTGGGCTTTTGGGTCACTGCCGATCCGACCTTTCGGCCTTGGGCATCCGTGATGACCGACTTGGTCTCGCCGAACACGTTAGGCTGCCTCGTGGTAATTACTCCGACTGGTTGGCCGCGCTCATTATTTACGACCGCCTTGATTTCACCGGCATAGTTTGGCTTTTGCGCCACGATGGTTTGGACCGCTACGCCGTTTGAGTTTAGCACTACACTTTTCGTCACCCCAAAAACATTGGGCTTCTGGGTGACGATGATGGCGGGCTGACTGGCCGCCGATTGAACGCCGGTGCGCGTCTCGTCAAAGATGTTGGGCTTGGATGGCGTCGCCGGCGTTGAAGCGAGTGCTGCACCGGTGCAAAGCAACAAATAAGCGAAGAGAGTTTTCATCGTGTGACCCATCGCAATTTTGATCGAAATACTAATCCGAAATTTTGTGATTTAAGTATCAGACCTGTCTATGGCTGCCACCGTGTCGTATAATCCATAACGGGTCAACCGGAGCGGGCCCCGAAAACTGGACCAGGTGGGGTGTTAGTCTTTGGCTCGGGTTGATCTGATGACCTCGGTGGTGGTTCGGCTTCGTTTTATTTTTAGATACCGTTTATAATTCTGGCTTTAATCGCTTCATATTCTGAGTCGGTAATCAGCTTAGAATCCAACATCTGCTTGGCCTGCTGAAGTCTCGCTACAGAATCGAAAGCTCCTTGCTGTGCGGACTGAAGACCGGTCGAAATCTGAACTCCTCCGGATTGAGCGCGTAGTTCGTCAAGCTCACGAATACGACGCTTCTCGCGCCAAGACTGCTCCTGTGTCTGACAAATAAGATAAACTGCCTGGGCTTGCTGCTTGCGAAGGCCAGTAAAACTAAAAAGACCATCAATAGAAGATGCGACAGCCAAGTCCGAACTATTGTATGACGACATGAAGACGCTGGTTCCAAAAATTCCCACTCTAACTTTCGCATCCATTAAATCCTGCCAGCGAATATCGACTGGAGTAAATCCCCCGAACAGACCTCTTTGAATACCAATAAATCGTCCGCTTGTCGTGGCGATTAGCGCGCGCCGGTGAGTCAGCGCGAATAGACGACGCTGAATGGCCCATGCTTCAAGCGTCTCGCCGGGGATGAGCATGGATTTGATGTATTCGAGCGCCTTTTCGACGCGCGGCTCTTCGCTTTGAATAGTCTTAGTCATATTTGGGTGTGACGGGTGACCGGCCTCAACTTTTTCAACCACCCCGAGTGTTAGTCCGGGATGTAGTTATGGGTTGATCTATCGGTTGTCGTAGAAGCTATCTCCCTATCTACTACAACAGCAACCGGCACCGTCCGAAATCGTCCGGTTCGAACTGCACTTCGTCAGCTCACGGAGAAGATCGATTGGATTGGCGGGCGGTTCACCCCTGAACGAAGTCGAAGAAAGTAGACGACGCACGTGCCCTTCGACGCGGGCCGTTGGCCCTTGCTCAGGGCCATTCGCCGCGCTTCGGCGATTAACGGGTTCATTCAATTTAGGTATGCCGGCCGGAGGCCATGAGCAAGGGGTGCATCGCACCCCGCGTCGAATGGCTGCCCGGGCAGGGGTCGAACCTGCGACCAAGTGATTAACAGTCACCTGCTCTGCCACTGAGCTACCGGGCAAACACGCTACAAGTTAGCGAATTAAGAGCGTTTGTGCCTGTTGCCAGGATTCCAGCTCCTTCCTCGAAACCATCAGAACGGTCATTACTACGGAACGTCCGCGATCACGGGCAAGCAAAATGGTGCGACTTACCCCCAGTGAATTCTCTCCCTTGGGTCGCACGACTCGCGACGGGCCCGCTTTGCCTCGTGAATTTAGGCCTGCGGCGAGCCGGTTCGGTAAGCTCACGGCCCAACAAACGAATCTCAGGCCTTGAGCCCGTCGAAGGGCGGCAGGCCCAAATTCGCCCAGTAAAACGGGCCGGCGCGAGCGACGGCCCTCCCTGTTCGAATCAATGACAGGCAGCGCGGCCTTTTCCCTTCCCCCAGCTGCTCCTAGCTCGATGCTCCGATAACGTTGTGCCTCACGGTCGCCCTTCCACTCTCTGTCCCTCGCGCCTTCACGATTACCCAGCCACCAACGTTTAAAATCACGGCCATGAATCATTCCGCCCCTCGGTTCCACCCCCGCCGTGTCGTCCTGGCCTTGGCCAGCCTCGCCTGCGGGGTCGCCGGACTCAACGCACAGGCACCGGTCACCCCACCTGATTTCGACCGCGCCGTCGACGAAGCGGTCGCGCGCGTCCGGCAGCAGGCCACCGGGCCGACGCTCATCAATGACTCAGTGTTTCGCAATCTGGGCACGAATCCCGCCAACCTCTCGGTGGGTCGGACCCTCTTCAACACGACCTGCGCCCTGTGCCACCTCGAGGACCTGCGGGGCAAGGCCGGCAATCCCGCCGTCGCCGGCTCCGATCTGACGGACAACATCTGGGACCGCGGCGGCCGCCCCGCCGATATCTTCACCTCGATCATGAACGGCTCGCTCGACACGGGCATGCCGCCGTGGAAGGACGCCCTGGGCGAGGAGAAGGTCGCGCTCGTGGTCGCCTACATCCTGAGTCGCCTGCCGGTGGTGGAAACTCCGATTTCGGCGGCCAATGCCGCGCACAACGCGAAGCTGAAGGAGTGGCTTGCCCAGTGGGACGACCTCCCGCGCCCCGCGCCCGGCGAGCCGGTCCGGCTGGCCTATTTTCCGGTGCGCCTGCCGGAGGGAGATCTGATCGAGGCCCTCGCGTTGCTCTATGCCGACGGGCGCGTGCTGCTGTACGATCAAGCGACGCTCGCGCCGCACAGCCTGTGGTCGGACACAACCCTCTCGCGCGACCGCGCGGCGATCCGGGGCTTCCGCCTTGAGGGCCGGCGCACGATGACGTTCACCGGCGCGTCCAATGCCATCACGCTCTCCGGGGCGTCGGGGGACGGGAATCCGATGAAGCGCACCTTGGTCGACGTCGTGCGACGCCAGGACAGCATCGACATTACGACGCGCGCCACCTCTGACTCGGGCGAAGTGGTGACCGGCCGCGAGATGCTGGGCGTGATCGGCTCGGACGCCGGCGCCGTGCTGCGCCGGACGCTGACCTTCGACGGCATTCCGACCGGCGCGAGCGTCCGGCTCACTCCGGGCCGTGTACAGGACACGACGGAGACAAACGCCGGGATTGTCCGGACCACCGGACTGATGCAACCGGCCGGGAGCGACCTCGCCATCGCTCCCGCCGCCGGTGCCCGCAACGTGGGCGTGGAATGGGTGCACGCCTTGGAGTCGACGCCGACCACGGCGGCGCGCGTGGTGAAACCCGCGGCCTTCACCTGGGACGAATGGTTCCCGGGCTCCTCGAGGCGGCCGGGTTATCGGGCGGTGCAGCACCCGCTGCCGCGTCTGCCTTCGGGCGAAGCCCGCGTGCTGCCATTGGCCCTGGCGACCGATCCGGTGACGGGCACGGTGTACGTGGCCTCCGGAAAACTCGGGGAAATCTTCCAGGTCAAAGTCGATGCCAAGCCGGGCTCGCTGGCCACGCTGACCGATTTCACGGGGACCCACTTTCAAGACATCCTGGCGATGGCCCATGACGGCCACTCGCTGCTGGTGCAGCACCGCCGCAACCTGACGCGTGTCCTCGACGGCGACCGGGACGGCGTCGCCGAGCGTTACGAGCACCTGCTCTCCTTCCCGCAGTTGCTCGATCCCAAATCGTACGACTGGGGCTATGGCCTGGTGCCGGACAAGAAGGGCGGATACATTGTCAGTTTCGCGACCCACGCGGTGGGCTCGCAGGAAATGAAGGGAGCGGGTTCCGCAATCCGGCTGATCCCCGATCCGTCGGGCTGGAAGACTGAGGAGGTGGCGTTCGGCATGCGCAATCCGCTCGGCTGGACGCCAGGACCGGACGGGGATGTTTTCTTCACGGACAACCAGGGCAACTGGATGGCGAGCAACCGGCTGTCCCAGCTCGTGCCCGATCGGTATTACGGCTTCCCGAATCCGAAGCAGTTGGAACATCGATCGAAGCCGGTTGGCCCGACGGCGGTGTGGGTTCCCTACGCGTGGGCGAAATCGATCAACGGCGTGACGTACGACTCGACGGCTGGAAAGTTCGGGCCATTCGCCGGCCACTTCTTCCTCGCGGAAGTGATGGAAGGCGGCGCGATCATCCGGGCGCAATTGGAGAAGGTGAAAGGCCAATACCAAGGGGCCTGCTTCCCGTTCTGGAACCGCGGACTGCTCGGGCCGGTGACCGTGACCTTTGATCCGACGGGCCGGCTGTGGGTCGGAAGTCTCACGGAGCCCGGTTGGATGCGGCAGCCAGATCGCGGGGCGCTCTACTCGATCGAGTACACGGGCGAAGTGCCGTTTGAGATCCAGTCGATTCACGCCCGGCCCGATGGCTTTCGGATCCGCTTCACCGCCCCACCCAATCGACGGGCCGTCGAGGCGATCTCATATCGGATCGAGCATTATCGCTACGACTACAGTTCGGCCTACGGATCGCGTGAATTCGACCGGACGGCGGCGCCGGTGCGGAGCGTGAAGATGCAACCTGACGGGACTGAGGTCGACCTGGTCCTACCTCCGCTGGTCAAGGGACGCGTCTATCGTTTCGATCTCGATGTCGGCATCACGTCCGAGCGGGGCGACCCGCTGGCGAACGACCGCGCGGCCTACACCCTGAACGAAATTCCGGACGCGGACTGAAACCGATTGGTGTAGGGCTGCCGCTTGCCGGCAGGCCCCGGATTCACGGGATAAAACAGGCCCGTCGCGAGCGACGGGCCTACAGCGAGAGCAGGATTCCTGATCAGCCCGCGGCCGCTTGGCCGAGCAGTGCGGCGACTGGCTCCACCAGTGCGAGCCCGAGACGTTCGTGCTGATCGGCATCGAGGTGCACGCCATCGATCACACTGACCCGGGCGACGGCGCTGGCGTCGAAGAACGCGCAGTTTTCGTCCGCGGCCATTTGCCGGCAGGCGGCGGCCATGCCCGCACAGCGTTCCTCGGCGCCCGCGAATTTGGGTCCCACGTTCGCGCCCTTCGGGTCCTTGATGGCCGGCGGCGCCAGGATCAGGATCGGAGGAATCGTCATCCCAGGCTCGATTGGGGCGGAACGGATCGCACGAACCAGCGTGGCGACACCCTGCGCGGACTGCCACGCGTTGTTCTGGTGGCTCGATTGAAAGTCGTTCGTGCCGAGCATCACGATGATCAGAGCGAGCGGCGAATTGACCTCGATCCGCTGCGGCAGCCCGATGAGCCCGTTGCGGCCGGCCTTGTAGGGATCCTCCCAGACGGTGCGCCGACCGTTGAGGCAGTCCTCGATCACCCGGACATTGCGGCCCGCGGCGTTGAGCCGGCTTTCGAGGATGCCCGCCCAGCGCTGGGCCAAAGGCAGCCGGCGGCGCGTGCCGGGGACGATGCCCCAAGTCAGGGAATCCCCGTAGATGAAGATGGACTGCATGCTGATTGGGTCGCCGAAACCCTGCCGCCAAGGCGAGCGGAAAAATGCGCCCCAAACCGGTTTGTCACTTAAGAGATGACAAACCGATAGGGTATGGAGGGCATCCGGAGGGTTCGGCGTGGCGCCGGTCTTTGACCGGCGAATACCGTGAGCGCCGGGAGAGTTGCCGAACGATCTCGACGGCGCAGGCTTGCTGCGCCCTCGTGCGCCGGGCCCGCCGCAAGATTTGCACCGGTTCTGACAGCGGGCGCGCAGCGGGCGGGCGAGGAAGGGTGCCACACTGTGCCCATCAAATCGTCTCCCTCCAGCACCGAAGCCGCGGGTCCCCTCGACCTGATCCGGAAATATTCCATCTCCGGCCCGCGCTACACGTCGTATCCCCCGGCCACGAAGTTCGCGGCCGAGATCGGATCGCTGGGCCTCGAGGAGGCGATCACCTCCGACAACGCCCCCGGAGCCGGCCCGATCTCCCTGTATTTTCACCTGCCGTTCTGCGAGACGCGGTGCTGGTTCTGCGGCTGCCACACGGTCATCACGCTGCGCCGCGATGCGGCCTGCGAGTATCTCGACGACCTCGAGCGCGAGATGCGGCTCACCGCGGCGCGGATGGATCGCAACCGGCCGGTCACGCAAATCCACCTCGGCGGCGGCACGCCCACCTTCTTCCCGCCCGCGGATCTCCGCCGGCTCGGTGGGTTGATTCGCGAACTGTTTCCCCAGCGCTCGCCGGACTGCGAGTTCAGCGTCGAAATCGATCCGCGGCGGCTCACGGAGGAACATGTCGTCGCCCTGCGCGAGATCGGCGCGAATCGCGCGTCGCTCGGCGTGCAGGACACGAACCCGCGGGTGCAACTCGCGATTCACCGGATCCAGCCGCAGGCCGTGAACCAGCAGGCGTTCGCCTGGCTGCGGGCGAATGGTTTCGCGTCGATCAACGTCGATCTGATCTACGGACTGCCGCTGCAGACCGTGGAGTCGTTCGGTCGCACGATCGACGATGTGCTCACGCTCCGGCCCGATCGGCTCTCGGTCTTCAGCTACGCCCATGTGCCGTGGATCAAGCCGACGCAAAAAATCTTCGATGACCGCGAGCAACTGCCCGACGCCGAGGCCAAGCTCGGGATGTTCGCCGCCGCGCACCGGCAGCTCACCGCGGCCGGGTTCATCGACATCGGGCTGGATCATTTTGCCCGGCCCGACGACTCGCTCGCCCTCGCCCAGCGCGCCGGGACACTCCATCGCAATTTTCAAGGCTACAGCACGCAGGCCGGCGCGTCGCTCTACAGCTTCGGCATCTCGTCCATCTCGTCCACGCCCGAAACCTACCGCCAGAACCTGAAGACGCTGCCCGAATGGCGCGCAGCCCTCGCCGAGGGCCGGTTGCCCGTGGAGCGCGGACTGCGGCTGACCGCCGAGGACCAGCGCCGCCGGGCTATCATCATGCGGCTAATGTGCGACCGGCGACTCGACTTCGCGAGATTGTCTCGGGAACTCGGCGTCGATTTCGCGTCCACCTACGCGAAGGAACTGGCCGGACTCACCGACCTGCTCACCGACGGAATCGTCGTTCGGACCGAAGGCGGCATCGCAGTCACCGAAGTGGGGATTCCCCTGCTCCGCGTGGTGGCGATGCGCTTCGATCCGCTCTTCACGGAAGCACCGCGGCAACACGCGGCGGCGATCTAGAGCGGATTAGAAATTCCTTCGCCATCCGGGCGTGGAACGAGCCACGCCCCTGCTACACCCATGTCGTCGCGTCCACCTTTTGTAGAGGCGCGCCTCGTGCGCGCCCGCCCGCAGCCAGAAAGCATTCCGGTGGCTGCGAGCGTGAGCGAGTGGCCTGCGAGCCAACGCAACTGCAGTTTCCCTCTCGGTCTCCACCGGTCGGAGACCGGTGCTACCCCAGACCTATCCTTTCCCCTGCCTTGATCGCTTCGCGTGAAGCGATGCCACGCACCTTTGTGCCTTTGTGGTTAATTCAGGTTAGGGCCGGCGAAATTTGTTAGTCACCCGTGGAGCGAAGGTATCCCTGCGTCACTCCCGCGAGCCGGCGACCGGACTCGATGCAGTTCGCGATCGAGATGCCGTCGCGACAATTGCCGCCGACGAAGAACCCGGGATTTGCCGCCTCGACCGCGCCGATGGCTGCCTTGAAACGGCCGTAACCGAGGTTGTACTGCGGGATGGCCCGCGGCCAGCGTTGGATGTGCGCGTAGATCGGTTCGCCGCGCACCCCGACCAGCGCGGCGAGATCCTCCTGCACCAGCTGCAGGATGTCCCGTTCCGCGCGCAGCTCCAGCGCCGGGTGGCGCGTGCCCCCGATGAAGGTCGTCAGGCCCACGCAGCCATCGGGCGCCCGACCGGGAAAGAGCGTGCTCGAAAAGAGCGTGCCGAGAATGGAGAACGGCTCCACCTCCGGCACCAACACGCCGAATCCATCGAGCGGATGCGCCACCGCCTCGCGCCGGTAGCCCGTGAACACCGAGGCCACCGGCGGCTGCATGACGTCACGGAGCACGCCGAGCCGGGTGCTCTCCGGCATATCGTCGCACCGCAGCGCCGCCAGCGCATCGCCCGGAAGCGCCGACACCACCGCCGCAAATTCCTCGGTCGCGCGGCCGGAGATCGGTTCAAAGTCGACGAACCACCGGGCGCCTTGCCGGCGGATCCCGCGCACGGTGCATTGCAGCCGGACGGCGTCACCCAGCTGCCCGACGATCGCGAGCGGTAGTTCCTCAAGTCCGTTCGGAAACGAAAAGATCCGGCCCTTCGGCCCACCGCTGGTGTTGCGGCGCTTCAACGCCCCGCGAATCAGCGAGCCATGCTCCTGCTCCAGGGCGTGCAGCTTGGGGAAGGCGTGTCGCACGGAGAGCTGCGCCGGGTCGCCCGCATAGACTCCGGCCACGAAGGGATTGATCGCGTAATCGAGAAACTCCTGCCCCAGCCGCCGGCGCACGAAATCCGCCACGCTCTCCGCATCGTCCGCCGGGCCGCGGGGCCGCCACGGTTCGCCGAGCAGGTGCCGTTTGGCGCGCCACGAAAACAACTTCGTCCCGATGAAGCCGAACGGCGAAGTCGGCAGCGCCACGAGTTGCCGGCCGCGAACGATGTACCGCTGCCGGGCCGCCGGGGACGCATAGATGCGCCGCGCGCCGAGCCCGACCTCGTCGATGAACGCCGCGACTTCCGGCGCGCCCTCGAGCAGGGAATTGGGGCCGAGCTCATGCAGCCAGCCCTCCTTCGTGGGCAGCGCCCCGATCGCTCCGCCGGGCCGGATGGACTGCTCAAAGACGACCGGCCGCAGTCCGGCTTTCTGCAGCCGCCACGCCGCCGTCAGCCCGGTGATCCCGCCACCGAGGATTGCAATCCGGGAACCGGGAGATGCTTCAGCCATGGGAGGTCCATTTCATCACCCCTGCACGTTCACGGACTTCGCCCGACCCTGCAAGCGACCGTTCACCGCGGCGCCGGTTTCGGCCCGGCGGCCCAGAGTTTAGACAGGAGGGACAGGACTTGGGAGATGATGAACAGGACTCGGCAGGGAGCCGAGTGGCATCCGTTCGCGGATACCCGAGATTGGAGCGGCTTTGCTCCACAGCGTCGTGGAGCCGTAACGCAGGTGGAGGGCCGAGCTCCGCCGAGGCCGCTTGCGATCGTTCCATGATCCGGCCTCGACTGAGCTCGGCCCTCCAAAGAATCTTCCCGAAAATGGGCGATCCACCAGACGGCGCCCACGCTTGACTCGATTCGGTCCCCTCCTCCTTTTACCACCTCCCCGCTGGCTCTGCGGCCGCACCCCTGCCCCTTTTTTCTGATGCGCAATCGCCTCCTGGCTTTCGTCCTCACTCCGCTGGCCATCGCCGCTGTCCCGCTCCTGTGGGTCGCGTGCACCGGCCCGCAACTCGCCTCGCCAACCGTCGTCGCCGCGGCGACCGCGGCGGTGCCGAAGCCACTGGAGACCGGTTTCCACCAGACCGTCCGTCCCTTCATCGAGACTTACTGTGTGGAATGCCACGGCGGTGACAGCCCCGAGGCCGAACTCGATCTCAGCTCGGTCAAGACGCTGGCCGCCGTGACGTCCGACCCGCGCCGTTGGGCCCAGGTGCTCGAGCGGATCCAGGCCGGCGAGATGCCGCCCGACGACGCCAAGGTCCACCCTACCCCCGCGCAACAGCAGCCGGTCGTGGCCTGGCTCGAGGCGATGCACACCCACGAGGTGCAGCGCAACGCGGGCGACCCCGGCATCGTGCTGGCGCGCCGGCTGAGCAATGCGGAATACGATTACACCATCCGCGATCTCACCCGCGTCGATATCCGGCCGACCCGGGAATTCCCGGTCGATCCGGCCAACGAGGCGGGCTTCGACAACTCCGGCGAGTCGCTCGCGATGTCGCCGTCGCTCGTCACCAAGTACCTCGATGCGGCCCGGACCGTCGCCGATCACGTGGTCTTCACTCCGGACGGGCTGCGGTTCGCGCCGTATCCGATGACCACCGACGAGGACCGCGACAAGTACGCCGTCCATCGCGTGGTCGACTTCTATCTGAAGCAGAAACTCGACTACGCCGACTTCCTGGCCGCGGCGTGGCGCTTCCAGCACCGGGTCGCCCTCGGTCGCGACCGCGCGACCCTCGCCGATTTCGCCCGCGACGCGAAACTCAGCCCGAAGTATCTCGCGACGCTTTGGACCACGCTGAACGCCCCGGCGGACCTCGGCCCGATCGCGGCAATTCAGGCGCGGTGGCGCGCCCTCCCCGCTCCGGCGGCCAGCCGTGAACCTGAACAGGTGGCCGCGGGGTGCGGCGAGATCCGCGACTTCATCGCCAAGTTGCGCCCGCTGGTGAAGGTCGAGTTCGCCAACCTGGCAACCAATCGAAAAATCGCCGCCGGATCGCAGACCCTCGTCCTCTGGAAGGACGAACAGTACGCCGTCAGCCGCACGAGCTACGCGGGCAACGCACTCGAGGTGGACCTAAAGGAGTTCGCGGATCACGCGATGCAGGTGCCGGCCGCCGATCCGGAGCGCGCCCGCTTTGAGGCCGCGTTCAAGGACTTCTGCGCGATATTCCCGGATGCATTCTACATCTCCGAGCGCGCCCGGATGTTCCTGACCAATCCGAAGGAAATCGCGTCCGACCTCGCGGGCCACCGGCTGCTCACCGCCGGGTTTCACAGCCAGATGGGCTATTTCCGCGACGATCGACCGCTCTACGACATGGTTCTGGATCAGCCGCAGCAGCGCGAACTCGACCGGCTGTGGCAGGAGTTGGACTTCATCACCCACGCGCCGCTGCGCCAGTTCCGGCAGTTTATCTGGTTCGAGCGCGCCGAGCCGCCGAGCTACATGAACACGCCGGAGTTTCACGGCTTCCGCTCCGAGGATGACGACATCACGACTGAGTCGAAGCTGAAGCTCCTGGCCGCGGCTTATATCGCGAAGGCGGAGCGGCTCGAGATCGAGGCGAAGCCGATGCAGGCGGTGCGCGACTACTTCACCACCATCAACGCCTCGATCCGCGCCCTCGAGGCAGCGCAACTGGCCGCCGAGCCCGCGCATCTGCAGTCGCTCGTGGCGTTCGCGGAACGCGCGTCACGACGTCCGCTGAGCGCAAAGGAGCGCGACGAAGTCCTCGCGTTCTACCGGCGGCTGCGCGCCGAGGAACTCAGCCACGAGGATGCGATTCGCGATTCCATCGTGAGCGTCCTGATGTCACCGGCGTTCACGTACCGCGTGGATCTGCCGCGGCCGGGCAGCCCGAACGGCCGCGGGGTCCAGCCGCTCTCCGGTTTCGAGCTGGCGAACCGGCTCAGTTACTTCCTCTGGGCGAGCATGCCCGACGACGAACTCCTCGCCCACGCCGCCGCGGGCGATCTGCACCGGCCCGAGGTGCTTGTGGCCCAGGCCCGCCGGATGCTGCGCGACGATCGCGTGCGCGGACTTGCGACGGAGTTCGGCGGCAACTGGCTCGATATTCGCCGCTTTGAGGAGCACAACGCGGTCGACCGCGAGCGGTTCCCCGCGTTCACCAACGAACTCCGCGCGGCGATGTTCGAGGAACCGATTCGCTTCATCGTCGATCTGGTGCAGCGCGACGGCTCGGTCCTCGATTTCGTCTATGGCGGGCACACCTTCGTCAATTCGCTGCTCGCGCAGCACTACGGCATGCCTGCGCCGGAGGGTCCGGCCGGCACCTGGACGAAGGTGGAGAACGCCGACCAGTTCCAACGCGGCGGGCTGCTGCCGATGTCGGTCTTCCAGACCAAGCACGCTCCCGGCCTGCGCA
>CAINHV010000403.1 GCA_903848965.1 uncultured Opitutia bacterium
GCTCCCGGTGGTGTCGACTCGGCCGAGCGCATTTGTGCAGAAACGGCCCGGTTGCTCGGGTTGCAGCCCGCGCAGATCCTGCCGAGTTCGACCGGGGTCATCGGCTGGTCGCTGCCGGTCGATGCCATGCTCTCCGCACTTCCCGCGGCGGTGCAGACTCTCGCCGGGGCCTCCGTGCTGCCGGCAGCCGAGGGCATCGTGACGACCGATCTCTATCCCAAAATTCGCCGGGCCGATCTCGCGGGCGGCAGCATCGTGGGCATCGCGAAGGGTGCGGGTATGATTGAACCGAACCTCGCGACGATGCTCGTCTACATTCTGACCGATCTCGCGGTGCCGCGCGCGCAACTGCGCGCAATGCTCGCGCGCGTGGTCGAGCCGAGCTTCAACTCCATCAGCATCGACAGCGACACCAGCACGTCGGACACGGTCGCGGTGGTCTCCTCGGGCCGGGTCCCGTGCTCCGACTTGACGGCGTTCGAAGCGGCCCTCGCGGGCGTCTGCCGCGATCTCGCCGAGGATGTCGTACGCAATGGCGAAGGGGTGCGGCACGTGATCCGCGTCAGCGTCACGAATGCCGCCAGCGGTGCGTTCGCTCGCGCGCTCGGCAAGGCCATCGTCAACGCCCCGCTGTTCAAGTGCGCCGTCGCGGGCAACGACCCGAACGTCGGCCGCCTCGTCCAGGCGATTGGCAAGTACGTCGGCGCGTCCGGCGCGGCCGCCGATCTCTCCCGGCTGCGCGCCCGGATGGGCGGTGTGGAGATCTTTGCGCACGGCGTCTTCCAACTCGATCCGACCAAGGAAGCCGCGCTGACCGCGCATCTCCGCGGCGCGGAGCTCTACGCCAGCAAGCCGACAGCCGACGGCATCTTTACCGCGGCGGTTGACTATCCGCCGCACGAGCGGTGCGTGGAGATCGAAATCGATCTCGGCAACGGCACCGCCTCCGCCACCGTTTTCGGCGGCGACCTCACCCACGAATACGTGAGCGAGAACGCCGACTACCGCAGCTGAGCGCGCGGCGCGCTCCGCTTAGTGTTTTCGCTCTGCGAAAACTCCGATCAAAGGGCACGGCCTTATCACCCGATCCCGCCGGAGGCCCGCCCCGGGAGGGCTCTTCGGCCTAAGGTTTTGGCGAAGCCGAAACCTATTGGTTTACGTGGACCACCTTCGCGGGCGGAAACCCGTTGAAGTAGGTCGCGGACGCGTGGCTGTAGGCGCCGATGTTCGTGCTGTAGACCAGATCGCCGCGTTCCAGATTCGGCAGGTTCTCGGCCATCGACACGACATCGAGCGCGTCGCAGGTCGGACCGAAGACGGAGCAAATTTGGGTCGGCCCTTTCTTGAAGGCCTTCACCGGGTATTTGCAGTGATCGAAGATGACGCCGGAGTAGGTGTGGTACACACCGTCGTTGATGTAGTAGCAGGTCTTGCCGTCGCGCACAGCCTTGCCGATCACGCTGGCGACGGAAAGGCCCGCGGTCGCGACGAGAAACCGCCCCGGCTCCGCCAGCACCTGGATGTGTTTCGGGAACAGCCGCTCAATCTCGGTGTTGATGACCTTGGCCAGTTCGCGAAATGGACGCACCGAGGAATCGTACGGCGCGGGAAAACCGCCACCGATGTCCAGCAGGTTCATCTTGGTGTAGCCGCGATCCTGGGCCTCCTTGAAGACGTTCGCGGTCAGGTTGAGCGACTGGACGTAGTTCTCGAAATTCGTCGTTTGGCTGCCGACATGAAAGCTGATGCCCTCGACGGTGAGCCCGGCCCGATCGGCCGCGAGGATCAGATCGACGGCCTCGCCGGGCGAGGCGCCAAACTTGGAGGACAGCTCCACCATCGCGCCGGTGTTCGGGACCTTGAGCCGCAGGGCCAGCCCCGCGGTCGGGGCGTGCCGCTTGATCTTTTGGATCTCCTCGAGGTTGTCGAAGGTGACGAGCGGCTTGTATTTGTTGAGCTGCTCCAGCGTGTCCGTCGGCTTCGTGGGGTTCGCGTAGATGATCTTGTCCCAGATCCACTGCTGCCGCTCCTTCGCGGGCAGGTGCTTGATGTTCTGGTACACGATCATGAACTCCGGCATCGAAGCGACGTCGAAGCTGGCGCCCGCCTTGAACAGCGTGCGCACGATCTCCGCGTCGGGATTCGCCTTCACCGCGTAGTAAACCTGGACGCGGGGGAGATATTTGCGGAACTCGCGGTAAGCCTTCCGCAGCGCCTCATGGTCGATGACGAACAGCGGCGTGCCGTGCTGGCGCGCGAGTTTCTGGAGCCGGGTCAAGGAGATCATTGCAGGAGAAAAGAGGACGGAGAAACAGGAAGGCGGGACAAGGAGGTCGGACGGAGAGGGCGGAGCTTCCCGCCCCTCCCGTTCTTCCTGTTCAAACTCAGCCGGCGTCCGTCACGAGGAAGTTCTTAAACTGCCACGGATCGCGCAGATCGAGATCCGCCTTGTTGTGGCGGTCGAAGGTCCGATCGCGGTTCTGCAACGGCGTCCAGTCCTTCGGCTGCGAGATCCAGCGGCCGAGATACGGCTTGGCGATCTTGAGGATGTAATCATGCGGCAGATCATCCGGCACGCGGACACCCTCGCTGGAGTTCTCCATCATCCACATCGACGCGCCGACGACCGAGATCGCCACCTGCATGGTCGTCGCATTCTGGTGCGGCACGAGGCGGCGGGACTCCTCGATACTGAGGTCGGATCCAACCCACCACGACTTGTAATCGTGGCCCATGATCAACGCCCCGAGAATGTCGGAACCCGCGGTGATCTCGTCGTTCATGATCCGCTGGTTTTCCACCAGGCGGTAATTGTAGCCACGCATCTCGTTGAGCGAGGCGATCGCCATGTCGCACGGGCAATAGGCGTAGTGCATCGTCGGCCGATAGACCGCCTGCTTGCCCTCCCAGACCGTGAGTTTGTCGGAGATCGTGAAAGCCTCGCCGTGGCGGACGACCATGCCGAGGATGTTGTAGTCGGGCACCCAGGAACGCACCCAGGTGTTCATGCCCATCCGCGCAAGACAGATCTGGTTCTTCGGGCCCTTCGGATGTTGGAAGGCGAACTTCGGCAGCGTCTTCTCGTGCGTGCCCCAGCCCATCTCGGCGGTCGTGGTGCCTTCCTCGCGGAAGCCCTCGATGCTCCAGGTGTTGACGAACTCGTCGACCTGCTTCGGGAGCTCGGTGATCTGCGTGTCGCGCTCGCTGCAATGGATGACCTTGACGCCGATCTTCTGGGCGAGCCGGTTGAACGCCTGCTGGCCAATGAGGTCGCTGATCTGCTCGGCGGCCTTGCCCTTGACCTTCTTGTCCGCGATCAGGCTCTGGCCGATGTCGATCAGGCCCTGCTTCACGAAGTGGGAAATCAGGCCGGGATTCGCCCCGTGCTCGATCACCGCCGTCGGACCCTTGGTCTTCCAGCTGGCGAGCATGCGGCGCAGGTTCATGTGGCGCCAGTACAGCGTCTTCTCGGTCGGATGCTGGTTCGGGCCCGCCGCGTACGGATCCCACAGCTCGGTCGACGTGTTGATGTAGAGCACGCCGTTCTCGTGACACCACTTCAGGAGCTCGCACGCGTCGATGTTCCACGCCAAATCGATCAGCAGGTCACCGGGACCCACATGCTTCGCGAGCAGGCGGCTCATGTTTTCCTCGGTCACGCGATCCCGCACGAAACGCACGCCCTTGGAGGTCCACTTCTTCAGCTTCTCCGCGCGGTCCTCGAAATCCATCACGGTGACATTTTTCGCCGGCACCTTGATGTGCTTGAAGAGAATTGGCAGCGTGCATTCTGCGACCGCGCCGTAGCCGACGAAGAGGATTTTGTTTTGGAATTCGATCATGATCTCACGGATTTTGCCGCGCGGATCGGAAACGGGGTGAACGCCCGAAATCTATTCCGCCACGCGGGCAGGAAGTTGAACCCGCACTCTGCGAGACCGCCGCCAGAACTGACAAGAGTTTTCCCGGGTCGCGGTGGCCGCGGGTGTTTCCGGGCATGGCACCAGGCAATAGATACCCGGCGGGCGCTGGTCGCCGGGCCCGGGCTTTGTCCGTGGCCGCGAGCGTGAGCGAGTGGAAAAGGTCGGGAGAATTAAACAACTTCGAGCCGCCGCTTGCTCACGCTCGCAGCCACGGAAAGACCGTCAGTCCCGAAGGGCGCTAAGTTAAGGCCATTCCACCGCGGAGAACGCGGAGAAATGCAGGCCGGCCGGATGATCGAAGCGAGCCGTTCGACAAGCTCACGGCCAAGTGCCTAGTGCTCTTGCAGGTCTCGAGCCGGTCGAGAGGCTGCGTCCCGCCGAGCCGGGACTTGTCGCTTCGATCGACCTCGACGAATCAAAACCAGAGGTGGATCGAACAGGTCTAATCCGCCCGGCCCCGAGTGCGCCAACGACGGTCCCGTGACGGCGGGACCTAAGTTGGCGCATTCATCCGCCGCCTTGGTTTAGTATCCGCAGCATCCGTGAAATCCGCGGTCAAAAACTCAGGGACGTTTCGTCAATTAATACCTGCGCATTCACTCTGAAAGTTAGACGACAATCCGTCTTAACTTAGCGCCATTCTGACATGACCCCGTTCGGGCACCGTCCGATTCCTGGCTTCCTGGCTTCAGGCTCAACCCCGGCTTGATCGAGATGGAGAATCGAAGCCAGAAACGTCTCATGGCTTCACTCGATGAAGTCCCGCCGGCTCACGCCGCGGGCCATAAAGTTCGCCGCTTCGCGACTTCCTGCGGCAACGATCCGCTTAGGAATCACCGTGGACGACCCGTGGCGCAAAATATTGCCTTGGCTGCTGCGAGCCGCTCATGAGTCTCAACGTGGGCGGCGTTCTCATCCGTAGGCGCTCCCTACCCCATGCCAATGAACCGAATTCTTTCGCGCCGCCGTTTTCTCGGGACCGCGGTGGCCGCCGTCGTGCTGCCCAAATTCCTCCGGGCCGCGCTGCCGAACGACGATATTCCGATTATCGACACGCACGTCCACTTGTTCGACGGCAACCGCCCCCAAGGCGCACCGTACAAGGGTGGCAGGAAATTTGTCGGGGGAGTCGCCCTGCCCTCGATGTATGCGGGCATCGCCCGCCCCCTCGGGGTCGTCGGGGCCCTGGAAATCGACGCCAGTCCGTGGCTCGAGGACAACCTCTGGGTCCTGGAAACAATCCAGCCCTTCCCGTTTTTTGTGGGCAAGATTGGCAACCTCCAGCCGGAGAAGCCGGAGTTCGCGGCCTACCTGGAGCGGTTTGCCAAGAACCCTCTTTTCCGCGGCATCCGCTACGGCAATATCTGGGGCTACGATCTCATCACTCAGGCGGACAATCCCACCTTTATCGCGGGCTTGAAATTGCTGGCCCAGGCCAACCTGGTCCTGGACACCGCGAACCCTCGGATCGATTTGCTGCGGGCGGTGATCAAAATCAGCGACGCCGTGCCGGATCTGCGGATCGTCATCGATCACCTCCCCGGGTTCGATCCCACCCCGCAGGAGCAGGCCGCTTACGATGAGGTGTTGCGCGAACTCGCGCCGCGAAAACAAATCTCCGCCAAGCTTTCCTCCATTGTTCACCCCGCCCGTCCAAGCGGAACCATCACGCCGGGCCTGGCCGCTCACCGCGACCGGCTCGATCTCCTGGCCGGAGTTTTTGGCGAGGATCGGGTCCTCTTCGGGAGCGACTGGCCGAATGCCGTCGGAGTGTCCGAGCTGCCGGATACGGTGGCGTTGGTCCGGGAATATTATTCCACGAAACCCCGCCTGGTGGCGGAAAAGTATTTTTGGCGGAATTCCCTCGCGACTTATCGGTGGGCGAAAAGGGACGCGTCCCAGCCCGGCTGACTTCCGGGAGGGATTGGGACCAACGCTGAAACCGGTTCGTCCGCCTCACCTCAATTTCTCCGTGAATCGCGTTGACGCCCGTGCCCACGACAAGCCGCAAATCTGACACCGCAGAGAATCGCCCCGGGCGCGACGGGCGCGGAGCGGGACGTTTCGCGGGCGTCTGGCAGCATCTGGTGGAATTTGCCCAAGGAGGGGACACCTCCACCCAGCTCTGGACGCGCTGGCTGGTCCTCCGGGCCGTCGGTGTCGTGTACGTGCTGATCTTTGCCGGAATCGTGGCCGAGGGAAAAGCGATTCTCGGTCCCACGGGCCTGGCTCCCGCCGCCTCCATGTTTCAGGCCCTCGCGGCCCTCCCGGCGCTGGAAGCCTTCTTCAAGGCGCCCAGCTTGTTTTGGCTGAGCCCGAGTGCGGCCATGATCACGGCGCTGGCCTGGGTGGGAGTTCTGGCCGCGGTGGCGCTGGTTCTCAACTTGTGGCCGAGGATGGCCCTGGCGGTCTGCTGGCTGGCCTTCGTCTCATTCGTCGGCGCATGGGGGGAGTTCACCCCCGCGCAACTCGACGGCCTGATGCTGGAGACTGCGCTGCTGTGCATTCCTTTCGCCCCGGCGGGCCGACGTCCGGGCCTGGGCGCCAGTTCACCCCCACGCCCGATCGCCATCTTCATGATGCGATGGTTGCTGTTCCGCGTCATGTTGGAATCGGGGTTGGTCAAGCTCCTCTCCGCCGATCCGCACTGGCGGAATTTCACCGCGATGGACGTGATGTATGAGACGAGTCC
>CAINHV010000404.1 GCA_903848965.1 uncultured Opitutia bacterium
CCAGACGTGATCCTTCGCGGGTCGCATTCGCATCGGCACAAGGTCTGCCTCCGAGCCCTTCCGAGTAGTGCCTTTAAAGTTGGAGTGTAGCCGACCAGACGTCGTGGGCGTGCACGAGGCACGCCCCTACAATGATCGTGGCGCGTCCTTCCTCGTAGGGGCGTGGCTCGTCCACGCCCGGATGACTACGGCATTTCTTTATCCGCTCAATCCGACTCCGCCTCGGCTAGGCGCGCCCGATAGACCTTGCGCGCGTGTTCGTAGTCCAGCCGGGCCTGTGGCAGTTCCGCCGGCGCGTAGAACGGCTCCTTCTGCAACCAGCATTGGTCCACGCCCTTCAGGCACCATTCAATGCTGCGCCGGGAGGGTCGCACGGGTTTTTCGTCGACCACGACCCAGATCGGATTCGTGTGCGACGACGGCAGAATCCGCAGCGCGACCCAACTGCTCTTCTCGATCGGCACATCGAAGGTGATGTCGCGCAACTCGCCGTTGGCGACGATCGTCTTTCGCGCCACCGGGTAGCCATTGACCACGACCTCGACCGGCACCTCGGCGCTGTCGCCGAGACGCGCGCGCTCGATGTCCCAATACGGTTTCGTGGCATAGGTCGTCTTCCGAATCGCTTCGTCGGGCACCGCCGGCAGCCGCGCGGCCACGCGCGCCGACAATTTCACGGTGCCGGCCCGGGCCAGTTTCAATTCGCTGCCGCCCTCTCCCATCCGCACCGCCGTGGGCTGGCCGATCCCGGCCGTCGCAGTGAATTCCATGAGATGACTCTTGCCGTCCCCGACATAGTTGCGGCCGTCGCGGATGCCCTCGCACCACGCCTGGTAATTCAGCGGTCCATCCAATTTCACGTAACTGCGCCCCATCCCCACGCGCTCGCCGTAGATGCACGGAAAATCCGACTCGCCACTGACCCGCGTGCGAAAGCCGGCGTTCAGGGTGTGATACCACAGATTCAACTCCCACACGCTGGGCGTGTCCGCCAGCGACATGAAGTCGATCGCCGGCAGCAGTTTTCCATCGGGGCCCGGCACCTCATGCGTGACTGAGACGATGTACTCGTTCGCGCCGATTCCATTGTAGGGCGGGATGATAAAGTTCGGCAGATCGTTGGTCGCCAGTCGCACCGTCTGCGATAGGCGGCTGACCGCCACGGTTTCCTCGCCCTGCGCCGCGGGCTGGAGTCCCCAGCCCGAATGCGCCGGTCCGGTGATCGCACCCTGCTTCTTCGCCCAGCGCAGCGTGTTCATCCCCAGGGTCGGCCAGTGCGCGGACGAGTCGCCACCCGGGTACATCAGATCGCGCAGGCCGAGCAGGCAGAGATGGCCGGAACGGTGGGAGCCGAAGCCCGACACCTCCATGTCGTAGCGAATCAGATACGGATATTGGGAAACCTTGTCCACGTCCCCCGTGAAGAACTGCTTCTGGTAATCGAAGCCGGGGCCCCAGGTGAGCGTCGCGCCGACCTTCAGATCCTCGCCCGCGATGTGCCGCGCCATGTCGCCCGCCAGCACCCCCTCGGTGGGATTCGTGTAGTGGGAGCAGCCGGACGCGTGAATATGATGGTCGCCCGACCACCAGCCGAACGTCGCCGGATCGATCCAGCGTTTGACCTGAAACCTGAGTTCCCGCGTTTCCGCCGTCACCTGCACCTTTGTTTCCTGCGGCACCGACTCCGGGCCGCGTTCGAAACGGATCTGATACTCGCCCGGGGGCAGTCGCATCGACTCGCCGTCCGCGCGATAGACCTGCGGATGAAAGGCGAAATCCGGCGCGAGCCGCTTCGCCTGCGAGGGATAAATCCGGCCCGCGGCGTCCCGCACCGTGAACGAGGCTGTGGCCGGCCGGCCGTGTTCATCGAGCACCCGCAGCTTCACTTCGTGCGCCGGCCCGCAGGTGAAGAGCACATCCGCCTCGTTGCGAAAGCCGATGTCCTGCGTGCCCTGGCCCACATTGAAACCGACCTTGGCCTCCCGCCGGCCGACGTCGCGGCTGTACAATTGAACAATTCGATACTCCACCGGAAGTCCGCTCAAGGTAGGCGTGAGCGGCTGCGCATCATACATCTGGAGATCGAGCCAGAGATCGGCCGCCGGTGGCGCCGGGACATTCGGCTGACCGTGGTGGAAGTGAAGATCGGAGGGGGTCTCCATTCGCTGCGCGTTGTGCACGGACTGCGCCTGTGGGCTCACGGCGACGAGTGGCGCGGTGGTGCCGGACTCGTTGCTCACTTTGACCAGAAACTGGCGCCAACCCGTCTCGACCAGTTCCGCCTTCGCCGGGCCCTGCGTGACGCTCACCCGCATCTCGGGATTGATTCGCACCGCAAAGAGGACCCGGGCATCGAGGATCTTCTGGATTCGCTCCGCCGACGCCGCGCCCGGCGCCGCCAGCGCTTGGGTCAGGGCGGCCTTGTCAGCGGCGGAAAGCGGTTCGCCCAAATACTCCAGGGCCTCGGAGACCCGGCGGGCCTGCGCCGCCAGCGGCTGCCACTCTAACTCACGGACCACCGGCAGCGACGGCGACTGCGCCACGAGCGGCCCGCCGCCGAACGCGAGGAGGCAGGTGAAGACGAAAATTCCGAACGAGGGGGCTCTCATGCCGGCCATCTAAGGCCAGGCCATGACGGAGGGGAAATAATTTCGCGCCCGATCAGCGCACCCGATCAGCCCCCGCCGACCGTCAGAGGCAGCCGGTTGTTCGCCCACTTCGCCGGCTCGCGACCCAGGTTGATCGCATCGCTGACCACCCGGAGCGTTTCGCGCAGGTGAACGTCCGCCTTCACGTAGGTCTCGTTCTCGTCCTCATCGAGGCCGAATTCATCGTCGTCCTCCTTCTTCGGCGCCTTGATTCGCGGCACGGGCGGCGGCCCCAGATAAAAGGTCTTGAACGGAAAATCGCTCTTCGTGACCAGTTCCTTCTCGAGTTTCATCGCCTTGCGGAAGGCATCGTCCTCCACCTTCTGCTTCTGGCGCTGGACGAGATTCACCGAGATGACCTTTTGCTCCTGCCGGGCCTTGAACCAGTCGACGTTCTTCTTGAGGTAGCTGAACTCCTCGAGTTCCGCCTGGCGCTTGACACTCGCCTCGCGGAGCGGCGTCAGGACCCTGGCATCGAGCGGTTCGCCGTCGAAGAAGCTCGTGCTAATCTGATCCCAGACCATCGCCCGCGGGAGGCTAGCCTCCCCGATGTTCGAAATGAAGTCGTCGATCGAGGGCAGCACGATATCGGGGACCACGCCCTTGAGCTGCGTCGAGGCCCCGCTGGGCAGGTAATACTTCTGCACGGTGAACTTGGCCGCGCCGGTCTTCTCGGAAGTCAGCGACAGGGCCCGTGAAGCCCGCTTCATCTCAAAGATCGTCTGCACAGAGCCTTTGCCGTGGGTGGAGCTGTCCCCGACGATGATGCCGCGACCGTAATTTTGCAGCGCACCCGCCACGATCTCGGAGGCGGACGCGCTGAACCGATCGACCAGCACCGCGAGCGGGCCGGTGTAGGCCACCTTGGAATTCATGTCCCGCGCCACTTCCACGCCACCGTCGTGATCCTTCACCTGAACCACCGGGCCCTGCGGGATGAACAGGCCGGCCAGTTCGATCGCCTCATTGAGATAACCACCGCCGTTGCGCCGCAGGTCGAGGACGAGGCCTTGGATGTCCTGCTCCTTGAGCTGATCGATCAGGCGGGCCACGTCGAGCGACGCGGTCGTCTTCTCGCCTTCATCCGTGTCGCCCTCGCCGGCCGGGCCGTAAAAGGCCGGCAGCGTGATCACCCCGATCGGCTGAATCTTCCCTTCCGCATCCGGCAAATCGAAGACCGCGGCGCGCGCGCGCGCCGAGTTCAGCTTCACGGTGTCGCGCGTGAGAACGATCTCGCGGCGGGCGTCCGGTTCATCCGCCGGCTGGATCGTGAGATGCACCTGCGTACCTTTCTCGCCCTTGATGAGCTCCACGATCTTGCGGAGCTTCATGCCGATGACATCGACGGGCTCGGCGCCACCCTGCGCCACCGCGATGATCTTGTCGTTCGGTTTCAGCTCCTTGCCGAGATCCGCCGGCCCGCCCGGAATGATCTCGCGGATCACGCAGAGGTCGTCCTCAAGCCCGAGTTGGGCGCCGATGCCGACCAGCTGCAGCCTCATCTGGACCATGAACTCGGCGTAGGTGCTGCCGGAAAAATAGGTCGAATGCGGATCGTAGAGCCGGGCAATGGCGGAAAGGTAGATCTCCGCGACTTCGATGCCTTCCATCTCCCGCACGTTGCGCAGCATCCGCTCGTAACGCTTGCGCACGGCGGTGACCGCCTCCTCGGGCGTCTTCTTGTTCAGCATCTCCGAAATCAGTTCGAACTTCAGCCGGCCATGCCAGAGCTGGTCGGCCTCGGCGGGAGTCGCCGGCCACTCGACCTTCGCGCGATCGGCGAGGTACGATTCGTCCGCGGTCCAATCGACCTCCTTTTTCAACGCCTCCAGGATCCACGTGATCCGCTCCTCCACCCGCGTCTGGTACACGCCGAAGATGTCGTAGGCCGCGTTGATGTTACCCAGAAACGCCGTGTTGTAATAAACGTTCTTGCCGTGATCGGTGCCGAACTTGGCCTTGTCCGACGTGAGGAAGAAGAGCTTCTGCGAATCCAGGTCCTCCATGTAGTCCGGAATGACCTGCGCGTAATCCACCGCGCGCACCGCATCGCGGTTGTAGTGGGATTGCTCGAGCAGCTTGATCAGGGCGGCCGCCTCCCCAGCGAGGATGGTCGACGTCGTAAACGGCTTTCGATCCTCCGCCGCGAAACCCGCTGTCAGCACCATGAGCAGGCTGGCCACCAAGTTCAGCCGCAGTAAAAAGACTCGGGGAAGAATCATGACAGGAAAAAGGGGTTAACTTCGCCTACCATGTCATCGCCTCCCGCTCCGCTGCAAGGCCGCGCCTCAGTTTCAGGGAATATTCCGGGTTCGAACCGTGCGTGCCCGACGAAGCCGATCCCGGTCAGCGAGCCGTCGCGGCCGGCCATCCCCCGATCCGCGGTCGCGAAAAAATATCCGTTACCTGTTCGCCTTCCGCCCGGCCCCGGCGTTTCTTTCTGCTTCGATGCCCGGACGTTCCGCCACATCTCCATCCCGTCGCCCTCTGGCAAAGAAGGCTCCCGCCCGCCCGACTGTGACGTCACCGCGCCGGGCTTTGATCGTGATCGACCAGCGGCGGCTGCAGGGCGCGGCTTGGGCCGAGTTTCACACCGCGCGGAAGCGGCTGGAAAAGGCCGCCCGGGACCTGCACCGGCATGAGGAAATCGATTCGCCGGCCTACGAATCCTGGCTGCACCGCACGTTTCCGCTCCTCGTGACCCGGCTGCGGGAAATGCGCGGCGAGGCCGACACCAAGGCGCGCCGGATCCAGATGGTACAGGCCATGGCCTACACCAGCGGCCGATCGCCCAAGCGGCTTTGGCGTGAACAACTGGAGCGGGACAAGAATCCGACGCCGACCGGCGAGTCCGAAGCCGATGCCGATGCCGAGGTCGATGACGGCGCGATTTTCCCTCCCACGCCCTCCCCTGAACGGAGCGGAACTGCCCGCGACATCTACCGTCGGTTGGTGCAACGGCTGCATCCGGATCGCGGGGGCGACTGGACCCCGGCCCGCGAACGGCTTTGGCACGAAGTCCAGCAGGCATGGGCGGCCGCGGACACGGATTGGCTCGCCCGGCTGGAGGTCGATTGGGAAACGGCCCACGAAGTTCTCGGGCCGACGTCGCCCGTGAGCCGGCTTTATCGGGCCATCGAGGAACTGCATGCCGCCCGCCGCGACACCGAACGCAAGTTGCGCGAGTATCGTTCGTCATCGCCGTGGCGCTTCACCATGCTCGAGCACAAACGCGAGTTCCTGCACCGACGCACGGAGCAGAACCTGCAGACCGAAATCGAGTATCTCGATCGCGAACTCCGGCACCTGAATACGCTGATCGCCTCCTGGGAGGAGGACTGGACCCGCGCCGACAGTCGGACCCGGCACCGCCGCCGGCGCTCGACGCGGTACTGACTCGTGTGGCAGCGGGTGACGCACCCGAAATCCGCAGCGAAAGCAGATTGAGAAATGCCCTAGAAAGTGTCGTGCACCTCTTCTGATGTGAAACCGATGAGGGCAATTGGAGGGACGAGGTCCCCCGAGTCCGAATCCGTGAAGCCATGCGATCGGCCTCGACGAAGCTCGGCCCTCCAGACGACAGGTCGTGCATGACAGCCTCTAGCCGCTCGGGCGTGGACGAGCCACGCCCCTACATGTGTTTCGTGGGGGCGCGCCCATCTACATGTGTTTCGTGGGGGCGCGCCTATCTACACGTGTTTCGTGGGGACGCGCCCATCTGACGCGCCTACCCGCCTTTTGTAGGGGCGCGCCTCGTGCGCGCCATCGACGCCGAGCTAGTGCCTGCCAGCGCCCGATCCATGGTCCCCGCCGATCGGCGGCACTAGCGAGGTGACATACGCCGCGATCGCGACCAAGTCGTCCCCATTCAGGTTCGCCACCACGGGCTGCATCAAAGGCGCCGAGGGACCTTTGCGGGCGCCCTGCTGCATGTCATAGAGCTGCCGCACGAGGTAACTCGGCGACCGACCGGCGATGCCCGGAATATCGGCGAGGCCCTTCAGATCGGGGCCATGGCAGGTCATGCAGGCGATGGTCTTGCCGAGCACGACCTTGCCATCGACGACGCTGATGCCGCCGGTGGTGACGAGGTTCTCGCCCCTTTTGACACTGCCGACGGGGACGTAGGCGATGAACCCTGAACGCGGATTGCGCAGGCCCTCGGCCTGTTCCTCGTCCTCCGGCACCTCGATGATCCGTCCGGCGATTGGTTCGGTTCGCTCCTTCTCGATCGGAAGAAAGAGATTCCCGCTAATCCGCGTCTTCGGCACGAGATCCGTCTCGATCACGCGGGTCCACGGCGTCCACGGCATCGCTCCAAAGTATTCGGCCGCGAGCCGGACCTCCTCGTCGGTCATAGCCTTCGCCAGCACGGCCATCGTCACGGTGTTGGGCTTGCGGGGGTCCGCCGACTGACGGGCACCACTCCGAAAGTCCTCGATCTGCCTAATGAAGTAGGCGAGCGGCAACCCGGTCACTGGCGCGTTTTCCGGCCGGCCCTTGCCGGTCGGCAGGTGACACGACGCGCAACCGCGAGCCAGGAGGCCCATGGCAGCGGGCCCGTTGGCAATGATTGGCGTCATCAGCGGATGGTCCTCGGGAAACCAGTCGATCACATGACCGCCATCGCGCACATCGACCCGGGAATACGAGGCCTTGCTGCCTGCCACTTGGCGCAGCTTCGTCTGCTCTCCGGCGTCCTCATTGGGACGCAGGGCGCGGCTGGGCGGTGCCTGGGGGGCAGCTTTGTCGCCGGGCGCCGGCGGCGTCAGGAAACCATAGGCCCACAAGGGCTCCGGTTCACCGGCCGCGGGGAGCGAGATGGCACCCAGGCCGACGACGCCGGCGACAAGGGTGACATTGACGAACGCGCGCCACCGTCGCGGGTGTAAGGGGTAATTCACGCTCCGATCTCAACCGCCGAAAATCCGACCGCAATCGGAATTTATCGCCTTGGGAATGAGGTGGACCCCATCCGTTGGACAGCGGATCGAGGAGATTAAGTTATGAGAGACAAAGGCGCTTTAGATGCCTTGGCCGACTCCGAGGACAGGAGCCGAAGCGCTTGCCGCAGGTGTCGGCCAAAAGTCGGACGGATGTATCGG
>CAINHV010000405.1 GCA_903848965.1 uncultured Opitutia bacterium
CGTTGACGGCCTCCATCGCCACGCGGAGGTTAGGGAGATAATTGAGCGAGTCGAAGACGCGGAAGATATCCATGCCATTCGCCGCCGCGTGCTGGACGAAGCCGGCGACGACATGGTCGGGATAATTCGTGTAGCCGACGGCGTTCGCGCCGCGGAACAGCATCTGGAAACAGATGTTCGGGACGCGCGCGCGGAGCTGGCGCAGGCGTTCCCACGGATCCTCGCTGAGGAAGCGCATCGCGGTGTCGAAGGTCGCGCCGCCCCACATCTCGAGCGAGAAGAGCTGCGGCGCGCGGCGGGCGAGGGCATCGGCGCCGGCGAGCATGTCATAGCTGCGGACACGCGTGGCCATGAGCGACTGGTGGGCATCTCGCCAGGTCGTGTCGGTGACGAGCAGCCGCTTCTGCTTGAGCGTCCAGTCGGCGAAGCCCCGTGCGCCGAGCTTGAGGAGGAGCTGGCGCGTGCCTGGCGGGATCTCGCCCGGGCGGCCCGCCGGCAGGGGAGGGACCGGGAACGGCTTGTCGGGCCGGTAACCCTTGGCGTGCGGGTTGCCGTTGACGATTACCTGGCCGAGGAAGGTGAGGAGCTTGGTCGCGCGGTCGCGGCGCGGCTTGAACTTGAACAACTCGGGTGTCGTATCGATCAGCGACGTCGTGGCCTGGCCGGCGCGAAACAGGGGATGCGCGATGACGTTCTCGAGGAAGGGGATATTCGTCTTCACCCCGCGAATCCGGAACTCGCTCAAGGTGCGCCTCGCGCGATTCATCGCGATCTCGTAGCTCTGGCCGCTCGTGACCGACTTCACGAGGAGCGAGTCGTAGAAGGGCGTGATCACGGCGCCGGAGTAACCCATGCCGCCGTCGAGCCGGACGCCGAAGCCGCCGGGTGACCGGTAGGCGAGGATGCGGCCATAGTCGGGAATGAACTTGTTCTCCGGATCCTCGGTCGTGATCCGGCACTGGATGGCGTAGCCGTTGCGCGGGATGTCGGCCTGACGCGGCATGCCGACGGCGTCCGAGTGGAGGGCGTGGCCCTGGGCGATCAGGATTTGCGCGCGGACGAGATCGAGGCCGGTGATGACCTCGGTGACCGTATGCTCAACCTGGATGCGGGGGTTCATCTCGATGAAGAACCACTCGTGCCGATCGAGATCGTAGAGAAATTCGACGGTGCCGGCGTTGTCGTAGCGAATCTCGCGGGCCATCCGCGCGGCGGCGTCGCAGAGCTCCTTGACGATCTTTTCCGGCAGGCCGAACGACGGGGCGACCTCGATCACCTTCTGGTGCCGCCGCTGCACGGAGCAGTCTCGCTCGTGCAGGTGAATCACATTGCCGTGCTGGTCGCCGAGGATCTGCACCTCGATGTGCTTGGCGCGGGGAATGTACTTCTCGAGGAAGACCGCCGGATTGCCGAAGGCGCGGCCGGCCTCGGCCTGCGCTTCGTCGAGCAGCGCCTCGAGGTCACCCGGTTTCGAAACCACGCGCATGCCGCGACCGCCGCCGCCGA
>CAINHV010000406.1 GCA_903848965.1 uncultured Opitutia bacterium
CGTCAACACGGGAACCATAGTCCGTCGCACGATAGCTCAATCCACCGTTAACTGACCACTCTTCCGTCAGATTGTTCACCAAGGAGGCGTTAAGGCTAAAATTCTCCTGCTGCTGACCTTGAGGTGTCGTTCCGAAATCGTTTGAGGCGCCCAACTGCATACGGGTCTTCGGAGTAAGCTCGTAGGCAAAACTCGCATCGAGGCTGAGCAAATTCTTGTTTCCGCCAGGCGACAGCTCTCTGACCCCAAGACCCACGCCGAAATTGCCGGTTAGCTTGGGCGAAAATTCGCCACGCGCACCCACTTGGAAGTGATTGTCCACGGAGTCAGGGCCGATATCGACTTGGTAGTCCTTGAAGCGGTATCCGACACTTAGATCGAGCTTGGGCGTCAGTTCGTAGTAGAAATTCACCGGGACAGTCAGAGCGTCGGAGTCGGTGTAACTGGCACGTTTGTAGTTGTCGTGGCTGAACGACAGGCCTGCTCCCACCGATGTCTTTTGCGAGATCTGGACTTCGGCATTGCCGCCGGTCGAAAAGGCATCGCGCCGGGTAAGTCCGCGGATATCGGGAGAATTCTGATTCAGCTCATTGAAGCCGATATTAAAGCCCAGCTTCATCTTCCCGTCGTCAAACCGGGAGATAAAACTCGAAGAGAACAGGGTAGTATTCAAATTCGAGTTATCGGAATAATTCGAAAATGCCACGCCGGCGGTCACCGAGCCTGACACCTGAGCGTCCTTGCCGTAGGTTAGGTCGAAGCCGGGCGTAACATCGAAAATCACGTCGTCTGTCCCGCTCTGATCTAGAAAAACGTTGTCATCGGCCCGGATCGCGAGGGCCCCGGTGATAAACAGTTCGGCACTATCTCCGATCGCCAGAAACGGCGCAGCCTGACCCGCTGGTACCAGAGAGGCCGAAAGAAGGGCAATACCTAGGATGTTTTTCATGTGCATTGGTCGTTCAATTAAACCCGAAACACTAGGGGGAAGTCTTCATGCGCATTAGTCAATCAATTGGAATTAAAAAAATGCAGGGAGAGGATGGTTCTCGACCCTCGGAGTGACGTCTACGCCTCTCCAGTGGTTTCACTTGCCATATTTAATTGTTAACTATAAAATACTTAACTAACTTTAAAAATTACTCATCAGCATCACAGCCCTGCGCGCAAGAGTCTATTGGAGAACGCCTGAAACTCGGAAGCGAAAATAAGATTCATCCTCTTCAACCATGGTTTACCCTAGGCTAGGATTTTGCCCATTGCGGCCAAAAGTCGGTCGTTTTGGGGATGAGATCCAACCGTAACGCGAATCCATTCCGGCAGACCATAGGAAGCGACCGGCCGAACGATGATGCCCTCTCGTTGCAACTTATCAAAGGCTTCGGCCCCATTACCCACCCGGACTAGCATGAAATTTGCCACACTTGGGACAATTTCCAGTCCGAGACGGCGGAACCCGCATTCGAGCTGTTGCAAGCCAGCATGATTCTCCTTCGCGCACTGCTCCGTGAAAGCGTGATCATCTAGTGCGGCGAGGGCGGCCGCCTGTCCGATAGCGTTCACGTTGAATGGCTGACGAACCCGATTCAGCAGCCCGCAAATCTCCGGCGAGGCATAGCCATATCCGATCCGGAGTGAGGCCAGACCGTAGATTTTCGAGAAGGTCCTCAGGCAGATGACGTTACGGCCCTCCCCGATCAACGGTCGAAGATCCGGGGGATTACGGACATATTCGGCGTAGGCCTCATCAAAGACAAAGATGACGTGTGCCGGCAATCTGCGGGCGAATTCGAGTAATTCAGTCTCAGTGTTGGCGGTGCCGGTCGGATTATTCGGACTACAAACGTAGACGAGGCGGGTCCGGGACGTAACCGCCGCGGCGATTGCCGACAGGTCGTGCCGCCAATCACGTAATGGAACTTCCACCACCTGCGCGCCAAAGAGCAGCGTAACGAGCTTATATACCACGAAAGCTGGCGCCCCCATCACCACTTCGTCGCCGGAACCGAGGAAGGCATGGCCAACCAATTCGATAATTTCGTTCGATCCGTTGCCGACCACAAACTGGTCAGGTTGCAGACCCCAATGGGTCGCCAATTTCTGCCGTAACCCGTGGCAGCCACTATCAGGATACAACTCGCCGCGGTCCAAGGCCGCCTTGGCTGCCACAACCGCCTTCGGCGACGGACCAAACGGATTCTCATTCGATGCCAGTTTCAGAATGGTTTCCACACCGAGGCCCAACTCGCGCGCCAGGTATTCGATCGGCTTGCCTGGCTCGTAGATCGGCTGCGTCAGAACGGCGGGTTTAGCGAGTGCATGGACATTCATCCCTTTCACTCGAACACGGTTCACTCATCCGCCGAAAGCTCGAAATCGCCGCGCCCCTCCGGCGACGGAGGTGAAACCCTCCTAACCGCGGGGCGTGCAAGGTCCGCCCTAAGACTTGTTAGTAACTGTCGGTCGCCGGCTCAGCACGCGAACCCACTTCATTCCTGCCGCCTCCGCCGCCCGCATTCCCGGTTCCGCATCCTCAAACACCAGACATTGGGAAGGCATCACTTTCATCCGCTCCGCCGCGAGGAGAAACATATCGGGAGCGGGTTTGCCATGAACGACGTCCTCCGGTGTAATAACGACAGGAAAAAGTCCTTCCAGGCCAGCAAGTCGCAACGATCGGTGCACGATATCCCTGGGACCACCCGAGGCGATGGACACCGGGGAGGTCGCCGCCACCGAACGCGCAATCGCGACGACCGGCTCAATCAGCGCAGCCTCCTCCTGCAGATCGAAGAACACGGACTCCTTGTAGTCGAAAACGGCCTGGACGTCGATCGTCAGCCCGTAGTGCTCGGCGAACAACTGGGCGACTCGCCGCGTTGGGACGCCGCCAAGGGAATAAAAAAGTTCCTCGTCCAACGGCGCCTCCAAACCCGCACGCCGCATCGCCGCTTCCCAGGCCCGAAAATGTAGCGGCATCGTGTCGACCAACGTCCCGTCGAGGTCGAAGATGTAGCCTGCGAATTCACCAGCCGGAATCTCCAGTTTCATGCGAATCCGTCAAACTGTGCCCGACGGACCGGGTGGCAATTCATTCCGGCGCCCCACCCGGTGGCTCGAGCGGAAACCAGCAGTTAGGCGGGTCCGCAAAGCTGCAAGTGTCTGGGCCGATGGGTGGAGATCAGCCGCAGGCCAACAGGTCCGGCGGTGCGCGCCTCCCGCTGTGAACTCAGCGCCGGACGCCGCGATGTAAACGGCTGGTCGGCTTTGCCGTCGCGGCAGCTGTCTCCGCCAGCGCTTTTTCATCGAACAGCGCGGAGTAGATATAGGGAAATCCCTCAATCTTTTTCCGCTCCACTGCCAAGCCCATGTACCGCTCGATTGACCGGGCATCGCGAACATCCTCTTCGGTCACCAACGTGAAGGCATCGCCCGACTTCGACGCCCGGCCCGTGCGGCCAATGCGATGCACGTAGTCTTCGGCGTTTTCCGGCACGTCATAGTTAATCACATGTGACACGCCGGCGATGTCCAAGCCCCGGGCGGCGATGTCGGTCGCCACCAACACCTCGTAGCGTCCGCTCTTGAAGCCATCGAGCGCCTCGATGCGCTCGCGCTGGTTTCGATCGGAATGCATGACGCCGACCGTGTGCCCCTTGCTTATCAGCCGGTGCGCGATGCGATCCGCACCCATCCGAGTGCGGCTGAAGATCAAGACGCTCTTGAACTCGGTCTGCTCGAGCAGGAGTTGCAGCAGATCGAACTTCTGCGAGGCCACCACTGGATAAAATGCATGAGAAACCGTTTCGGCGGGTGAACGCTGACGGCCAATCTCCACCTTCACCGGGTTGTGCAACGCCCAGCCGGCCAACTGCTCCAACTCCGGCGGCAAGGTGGCCGTGAAGAAGAGTGTCTGGCGGATCTTCGGGCATTTCTGCACGATGCGCCGCACGTCAGGCAGGAAACCCATGTCGAGCATGCGATCGACTTCGTCGAGTACGAGAATCTCGATCTGGTCGAGGGAGCAATTGCCCTGCTCAAGGTGGTCCAGCAAGCGGCCCGGCGTCGCCGCCAGAATGTCCATCCCCCGGCGGAGATCGTCCGTCTGTTTGCCGTAACCGACCCCGCCGTAAACGATGGTCACCCGAAGGTCGGTAAACTTGGCGAATTTCTGAAACGCCTCCTCGACTTGGAGCGCGAGTTCGCGGGTCGGCTCGAGGATCAGGCACCGCAGCTTGCCGTGACCGCCGAGGCGCTGAATGATTGGAAGAGCGAAGGCCGCCGTTTTTCCAGTGCCCGTTTGCGCCGAGCCAATCACATCGCCCCCTTTCAGCACCACGGGGATGGCCTGCGCCTGGATTGGCGTTGGCGCAATGTATCCCATCTCCTGCACGCCAAAAGCGAGCGCATCCGAGAGTCCCAGCGCGGTGAACGCGGTGTCCATCTTCGGAATCTCAACCGGTGTTGCCGGCTTGACGTCGGCCGTGCGCGGATGATCAAAAGTCTTGTCGATGGTGGGTCGCTCCTGCGGTCCCCGACCCGTGCGTCCTCCCGCCATGCGCGGACCACCGCCACGCCCACCGTGATCGTCACGCCGTGGACCCTGCCGGTAACCGCCGGTACCCGCAGGCTCGTCGCGTCGCGCACGACCTTCCCGTGCCGGACGGGCCTCGCGTGAATGGTCATGACTGCGCTCAGGGGAGTTCTTCGCGGGGTGACCGGCGCCCTGTCGCGCCTCAGGCCGCGGGGCGGTGCCATGCGGTTTCGACGGAGAAACAGGGTTGCCGCCAGCGGCAGGTCTCGCGGAACGCGAGGGCGAAATCGTCTCGCGCAACTTCGCAAATATTTTCTTCAGCATGTAATCAGGGAGCGAGAAGCGTCGGTGAAACAGCGTCGTTTGCAACCACGATATGCCGCCCGGCACCGGGTCAGCGACCCTGCCCGCGCCACGACCAGAGGTTGTCCGGTCAAGGTCGCAGCCTCCGGGTCCGCCTCTGCGAGTGGTCCGATCCATCGTTCCTCCCTGCACCCGCCTCAGGTTAGCCGTTATCGCTTGGCTTGAAACCACCCCGCGACCATGGTTCGCGCCCATCATCCCGCCGCGCATGCACCACGACACCCGTTGGCTGGCCCGCTTGGGCATCGATCAAGGCCTGTTCACGCGGCCCCAGTGCCTGGAGGTGCAGGCCAAGCTGGGAGACGATCCCGACCTCATGTCTTTCGCGCAGGAACTGATTGACGGAGGCTTCGTGGCCAACGTTGAGAAGCTGGAGGCCATTGCCGAACTGGCCGCGGCCAAGGGGGCCGAAGGGGCACCGGTCAACGATCCGTTTGAGGAAAGCGACGCTCCTCACGTGGTCCAGCGGGGCAGCACGGCGGTGCGTCGGGACGGCGGTGCGGCGGGCGCCGCCCCAGACTTCGACTTCTCCACCGTCGCCGGGATGGACGATGACGCACTGGCCGCCGCGTTCCGAGAGTTGTTGGTGGCAACGGCTCGTTTCGGCGCGAGCGATCTCCACCTTTCGACCGGCGCCCGGCCATTCATTCGCAAGAACCGGGCTCTCTCGTTTCTTTCCGATTACGTCCTGACCGCAAGAGACGCCATTCGGCTCAACACCGCGCTGCTCGCCGACCACCAGAAACAGATTTTCCTGGAGCGGAAGGATTACGACTACGCCCTCGCGCTGAGCCACGCCGACCGGTACCGCGTCAATCTGATGTTCCACAAGAACGGCGCCGCGGGAGCCTATCGGATGGTCCCGGCCGAGCCGCGCACGTTTTCAGATCTCGGATACGCGGCGCACGAGACGACGATTAAGAAGCTCCTCTCGTACCATAACGGCCTGATCCTCATCACCGGTCCGGTCGGTTCCGGCAAGACCACCACGCTCGCCTCGATGGTGGCCTACCTGAACGAAACTCGTACCGACCACATCATCACGGTCGAGGATCCGATCGAGGTCGTTCAGCCTGCCCGGGGCTGCAATGTGACGCAGCGCGAGGTCGGACCTCACACCAAGTCCTTTTTTACGGCGCTGAAAGGAGCGCTGCGCGAAGATCCGGATGTCATCATCATCGGCGAACTGCGCGATCTCGAAACGATCGAGATGGCGATCAGCGCCTCGGAAACCGGCCATCTGGTCATCGGCACCATGCACACCAGTGATGCCGCCACGACTTTGAATCGACTGCTGGACGTCTTTCCTCCGACGCAGCAAACGCAGATTCGGTCCAGCGTGGCGGAGAGCCTGCGCGGCGTCGTATGCCAGCGCCTGCTGCCCTCCCCCGAGGGCGGACTGACGCTCGCCTGTGAGATCCTCATCAGCAACACGGCTATCCAGAACCTGATTCGCGAAGGTAAATCCACGGGCCTGCGCAACACGATGGAAACCGGTGTCAAGGAAGGCATGTGCCTGATGGACAATGTCGTCTTCGGTCTCTGGAAAGATCGAAAGATCACCGCCGAAACCGCCTTGGCGAACATCACCAACCGCGTCCTGAAGTCGAAGATCACGTGATGTCCGAATCGCTCGACGAGATCGCCCGGCTGGAAGTCGCGTACCGCCGCGCGAAACGCACCATCTTCGGTCACCTGATCTTTGTCGGCCTCGCCTGCCTCGTGGGCGTAGTGGTCCGCCGCGCGGCGGGACTGCCCCAGATCTTCCTAGCCACCGTGTTCATTGTCGCCCTCGTCCTGTTCGGTGGCGATATCATGAAGCTGCTCTATTGCCGGAACGAACTCCGGCGTCTCCGCGGCCCCCACTCCACCTCCTGATTCATGGCCGCCATCGACGTTCTTCTTCGCACAATGCTCGAACGAGGCGGGTCCGACTTGCACCTCACCGTCGGGCTTCCGCCGAAGGCCCGCATGTCGGGCACGCTGGCTCCGATTGGCGATCACCCCATCGATGCCGCCACCATGGAGGCGTTGTTGAAGGAGATCTGTCCGGAGAAGCGCTGGGCGGATTTCCTGGAACGGAAGGATCTTGATCTCGCACATGAGATCCCGGGGCTGGCACGTTTTCGCGGCAACTACCTCTACAACCATTGGGGCCAGGCAGCCGTGTTCCGGCAAATTCCCGCCAAGATTCTCTCGTTTGAAGAACTGAAGCTGCCCGAGGCGTTGAAGAAACTCTGCCATCTCGACCAGGGGCTGGTGGTCGTCACTGGGCCGACCGGCAGCGGCAAGTCGACCACCCTCGCGGCGATGATCGACTACATCAATTCGAACCTCGCGAAGCACATCATCACGATCGAGGACCCCATCGAGTTCGTTCACCCGGTGAAAAAATGCGTCATCGTCCACCGAGAAGTCGGCGAACACACGCAGTCGTTTGCCGCGGCCCTGAAAGGCGCGATGCGCCACGATCCCGACATCCTTCTGCTCGGGGAAATGCGCGAGATGGAAACCATCAAGCTCGCCCTGGGCTGCGCCTCGATGGGCATGCTGGTCTTCGGCACCCTGCACACGAACAACGCTCCCAAGACCGTTGATCGCATCATCAACACGTTCCCGGCCGACGAGCAAAATCAGGTGCGAATCATGCTCGGAAGCTGCCTGGCCGGCGTGGTCGCCCAACTTCTTTGCAAGCGCATTCCCAAGGGCCGCTGCGCCGTGCACGAGATCCTCGTGGCCCACGAAGCCCTGCCGAACACGATTCGCAGCGGGCAGATCAGCAACATCAAGAGCATCATCGAGAGCGGCGGCGCCGACGGGATGGTGACGATGGACAACAGCCTGATGGCCCGCGTCAAGGACGGTACGATCGAGCCCAAGGAGGCGTACATGAAAGCCGCGGTGAAGGCGACGTTTGCCCCACTCCTGAAACCCGGCGACCTCGACGGCGGACATTAGTCACCCGCGGCGCCGGACTCATCCGGCCTCAGACGTTGTCCCGCTGGCGAATCTCGTGCCGGGTGACACTGCCAATCCGCCATCCTCCCCGCTCGCGGATCAAAACGTAGTCGTAGCTGGCACTGCCCGGCAGAGAATGGACGTGGACCATAACCGCGGCATGCGTGCCATCGTCGCGCACGATGCCGTAGTCGGCCCGGGTGTTGACCCAAATGATCGGATAATTCTCCCGCACAATCGCCGCAAAAGTCCGCGGCGGCGTGTGCGCCCGCAAGTTGGCCGCCGCGTACTGATACGCCTCCGCCGGATCGCCGGAACGGAAAGCGGCGAGTTGCGCGTCAATGACCGCGATCACATCCCGCCGCACCTCGCGCCGGCTCGCCTTTAAGCCCGGGCCCGGAGTCTGTGCCGAAGCCCGGCCTCCACTGGCGAGCATAACCAGGAACAGCGCAAAAGTTCGGCGGTTCATCGCCCCGATGATGAATCGCAGGGCCGCTCACGCAACCGCGGTCGTCGAATTTTCCCTGCCCTTGGGAGCACCGCGAGGAAACGAGGTTCGTCGGGAAACCGTAAATGCTCCACCCTCGGGCATGTCGCTCCGCCTCCGCTTCGCCACCTCCGCCGACGTCTTCCTGATCCTCACCTTCATTCGTGGGCTCGCCGCGTACGAGAAGCTCCTCGATGAGGTCGAGGCAACCCCGGAGAAGTTGACCGCGACGCTCTTCCCGACCAGCGGGCGGCCGGCGGCCGAATGTGTCCTGGCCTTCGAGGATGACGCGCCCGCGGGCTTCGCGTTCTTCTTCACGAGCTACTCCACTTTCCTCGCCCGCCCCGGACTCTATCTCGAGGATCTCTTTGTCCAGCCGGAGTTCCGCGGTCGAGGCATTGGTAAGGCTCTCCTGGTGCACCTTGCCCGGCTCGCGAATGCGCGCGGGTACGGCCGGATGGAGTGGTCTGTTCTCGACTGGAACGAACCGGCGATCGCGTTCTACGAGGCCTTCGGGGCGCGCCGGCTTCCCCAGTGGCAAATCTGCCGGCTCACCGGCGAGGCCCTCGCGAACTATACGTAGACCCCGGGCGAACCATCCGCCTCATTTTTGTTTTGCGCCCGCTGCCGCTTTTGGTGCGGTCTTTCGGCCATGTCCGACGTCCCGCCGCCCAACGAGTCCCTAGCTGAACTCGCGGCGGTCCTGGGTGACGACAACGTGCGCACGCTGGTCCGAACTTTTCTCCGGGACTTTCCGCAATCGCTGCGTGATCTCGAAGGCGGCGACCGCAAGAACCGCCACCGCATTGCCCACAGCATGAAGAGCAATTCCCGCTTGATGGGAGGGATCGACCTTTCAGACCGGATGGCAGCCTTGGAAGCCCGCCTCGATCAGCCGTCGGGGCAGGACGTCACTCCTGAGGACTTGGCCGCCATCGCCGCCGACTTCGACGCGATCGCCGGTCCGTTGCGGGCGTTTGTCGGCGCCTGAGCCAACCCGGCGCGAAGCTGCGCCCGCCGGTCAGGTGTTCACCAAGCCGGCTTGAATGCACCAGCGGGTCAGGCTCGCGACTTCGCGGACGCCCACTTTTTCCATGATGTTCGCGCGATGCTTTTCCACCGTTCGAACGCTCAAGTTCAATTTGGATGCAATCTCCTTGGACATCTGTCCCGCGGCCACGAGTCGGGCGATTTCCTGCTCGCGCGGGGTCAGCGGTACATCGAGCGGCGGCCGAGTGCCGGCGAACGTCGTGACGGTTCCGCCCTTCGCCCGTACGCGGCTCGCGAAGAACATGCCACCACTGCGAACGGTTTCGACCGCACTGAGCACGTACTCAATCGGTTCGGTCTTATCGACGTAGCCGTTCACGCCCAAAGCCATTAAATCCGCGGGGAGCCGCTCGCTGGGATGCGCGGTGATCACCAAAATCTTCATTTCGGGCACCGCCCGACGGACCTCGCGGGCGATCTCCATGCCGTTGATGTCCGGCAGCATCAAATCCACCACCAGAATGTCCGGCTTTTCCCGGAGGCAGAACTCCAATCCCACTTTGCCCAGCCCAAATTCGCCGACGACCTGCAAGTCCTTCACCTTTCCAAGCGTCAACAGAATGAGTTGACGGAACATGGTTTCGTCTTCGATGAGAACGGCTCTGAGTTTGCTCATGCGGAGTGCGGACGACGGTGGTCTGAAGTAAGCATTTTTGCCCGACCACCGTCCGCACAATTACGGATGCGGGGCCGAACCTCTAATGCTAACATGTTCCGTCTGACAATCCCGATGCCGAAGCTCAAGCATACATTACACTCTGTCACGTGGTTGTTCCGACCCTTGCGGCAGGTCGTGGCCGGTGGTATCAGATTACAATGAGCGACCAGAGGAATACCCCTAGACCCCCCATCCTGGTGGTGGAGGACTCCTCGGTCTTCCGGGAAATGCAGACTCTGCTCCTGGGCCAGGCAGGTTTTGCCGTTTCCGCCCACGAGAATCCGCATTCCGCCCTCGCGGCGGCCGCCAAGCAGATTTTTGAGCTCGTGGTGATCGACTACGAACTGCCGGACATGAACGGTCAGCAGTTCATGCACGCGCTGCGCAAGATCCAGCCGGGCATCGCGGTCATATTCGTGTCCGGTTCGCTGACGCTGGATCTGGCCATCCAGCTGAGCAGCCAGGGGGTCGCCGGCATCTTCAACAAGCCGGCCAATCCGAAGATCCTCCTTGAAAAAATCAGCGAGACGCTCGCTCGAAATGCGGTACGGGACACAGCAGCCCGGACGGGTTCCGGATCGCCGCATGCCACCGCCGGTCGCGCCACCGCCAGCTCTCCTTTCAGCACCGCCTCGGCTCCGGCCGGCGACGAACTCGCCTACACGCCCCGCTTCATCCCGGGAGCCTCCGATGCCTTTCGCCATTTCACGCACCGGCTTTGGAAGGTGCGCGATTTCCGGTCGGTCCTGCTCCTGCAGGGCGAGGCGGGCAGCCCGTTCGAACTCTTCGCGCGGGAATTGGCCGAGATTTCTATTTTCCGGGACGGTCCTATCATGGTCTGCGAGGCGGAGGAGTTCGAGGCCCGCCGCTTGATCGAGGTCTTGGCGCCGTCCCTGCTTTCTCACGACGCAGGCACGCTGATCGTGACGGGAATGGAGACGCTGACGGCGGCACAACAGGCCACTCTGCAAGACCTCACGTCGGGTCGGGATGTTTTCCTCCCGTTTGCCCGACGATTCCGGTTGGTGCTGGCCGCCACGACGGAATTATCCGAACGCGTCGACGAGGGGGACTTTGACGAGACGCTTTACTACAAGATCAGTTCACTTTCCCTGACCGTTCCGAGCCTGCGCGAAATGCGCGGCGACATCGCGATCAATGCGCAACGGATTCTCGATCAACTGAGCGAATCCGGTCGGACGGGCCAGGTTTCGCTGACACCCGAGGCGACGGAATGGATTACTGCTCAGGATTGGTCCGGCAACCACGCCCAACTGTCGCGAGCCCTGCAACTGGCCGCGATGGGCGCAAGTGATGGCATGCTTGATGTTGGGGCTTTGGAAGCCGCCATCGACGACACCAACCGCCCGAGCCGGCTGGTCGAACGCCTGCCCATGCCTTCGGCCATCGCGGTTCAAACCACCGAGAATGAGGATACCCGCCCACCCTTTCCTCTCGCGAGCGATCTCGCCGCGGAGGCGGTCAAGGTCAGTGGAGCCCGTTCTTCGCTGACCCACGCGGCCCAGGCCGCGACTCCCGGCATTCCGCTTCGGGTGATGAGTCCCAATCGAGGCTTGAACGCAAAGAGCCTTTTCCGTCCCGCCTCGCAGTCCTACAGTTTTACGCAGCGTCTGGCCGAAACCCTTTCAGCGGCAGATGCATTTGCGGTGAGTTGATCCCGGCGCCCGCGCTTTGGCCTAACCCAAGCGAATGGTGAGTCGACCGGGCTGGACGCCTAGCCGCCGCAATCCCCTTGTGTCGCGCGGCCCGGGTCTCTGTGATTCTGCTCTGGCCTCTGTCAGGCCGCGTCGAGCCATGCCATCCAGTCATCCACGCGGGATAAGCCCGCACGCTTCCGACGAACCCTTCCAGTCGGATTTGGCCACAGGGAAACTGTTGTGCCAGGACGGCCAGAGGAGTGTCGCGTTGGTCATGGGCCTCCTGCAGAGCTTCCATTCCGTGCTCAACGAAAACTTCGGGGAATCGTCCAAGGATCTCCTCTATCGAAGTGGATTTGAATGGGGGCTGCAGGAGATGCTCGCTCTGAACTCCCGGCTGCAGCCGGGTAAGGGAATTGGTCTCGGGCAGATGGAACCCCAGTACGTATTCGATTCTTGGGGCAAATGCTTGCGCGCATGTGGTCATGGTACCGCGAGCTTTGATTTCACGCGGCTGGATCGCGGAATTGCCTTGGTTGAACTGCAACAGAGCGCCATCGCCAGCGCCCTCGAGGGCGCCGGGCAGCCTGCCTGTCACCTCTATGCGGGCCTCTTCGCCGGCGCCTTCAGTTTCTATGATCGCGTGGAGCGCCACGCCGTCGAGATTCAGTGTGCCGCGCTCGGACAGCCGGCGTGCACGTTCATCGTCGGCCCCGGGTCCGACGTGGATGCAGCCGAAGCCGCACGCCAAAAGGGTGCTGGCACCGCGGAGATCCTGAGTCGTCTCGGTTGATTAACGATGCCCTCTTGGAACGAACTGCACTACGAGCGTGCGGCTGAATTTTCCCGGCTGATCGCGACCCTCTATTCACGGGGTGTCTCGCCGGCTGCGGCGTCGGTCCCCTCAGTTGGCCGACCGGCAACGCCACCGCTTGCCGCGCTAGTCCGCCAAGCCGGACCCGTTGACCCTACCGCTGCCCAGTCCTCGCCCGCCGCGCCCGACGCGGCGCCACGGCTTGCTCCAGCACCCACTGCGGCCTCGATCTTCAACAAGATTCCCTGGAAGAAGTGAGCACGAACCCGGAACCTCCCACTGGCGCGGACATCCTCGTGTCCCTCGGACTTGAAACCCTGATCGCGGATCAGGGTTTCGTCCATGATCCCGCGACCGGCACCCTCGGCAGCCCCTTAAGCGGGCGGGTGGTGGCGGGAAGTCAGGAATTGTTACGCAGCTTGCACAAGGTCTTGGACGGCGAACCCGCCGGCGGCTGGGCGGCCGCTATGAAGTCGTCCGGCTACCGCTGGGGAAAAAAGTTTGCCGCCGAACTCGATGCCCGTCTGACGGTGAATGAGAAGCCCCCGCTGGCGGGGCTTCCGCTCGAGGCCTGCCTCGTCTTCCTTGCGCATCATTTCGCGCGGCATGGCTTCGGAACCTTGAAGCTCGATCTCACCCGCGCGGCCGAACACGGCGTGGTGGTCGCAACGCTGGCGGACAGTTTCATGGCTTCGGCCGCAGGCTCCGCCCACGATTTCGCCGATCCGCTTCCCGCCGGACTGATCCAGGGATTCTTCGAACACATCAGCGGCCAGGAACTCGGGTGCGAAGAAATCGCCTGCGCCCACCTCGAGGCGCCCGAATGCACCTTCGTGATTACCGCCCCGGAGCGGATCGACTCGATCCGCGGCGTGATCGGCCTCGAACCCGCGGCGGCCATCATCGACCGGCTCTGCACGTAACCGCCATGCCCACGCCCCGCATCACCTGCTTGTTTCACGACTCGACCGCGGTAGTCGCATTCCTCAACAGTCCCGAAGGCCGGGCGCTGGGCGGCGATCTCCTCGTCGAATGTTCGGCGGAACCGGCGCTGGGCCTGGTGCTCAACCTCGAAACTCCAACCAACTATCCCGGTGTCGCCGGGCTTCTTGGTGGCGTGGATCTGGGCACGCTGGCCCATCCCAGCGATCACTTGCCGGCACCCATCATTCTCGCTCCCGGGGCCCGCGTTTCACCCGCGGCCATCCGCGACGCACTGTCCCGCTTGCAACGCCAGGATGAACGCCTGGCCGCGATCACGCTTCTCGTGCCCGTCGCCGAGGCGCGCGGCCTGGGCAGCGCTCTCGCCGTGGCGGAACGTTTTCTCATCGCGTGGGACATCACCTCGTACCCGCACGAGGAACTCGTGGATTTTGCCCACTGGCTGGCGGCCGAGCGTCTTTGCGATGAAGACAATTTCAGCGGCCTGTTTCCCTACGCCCAAGGCAAAGTGGAGCCGGCTCATGCGCAGCGTCTCAAGGCCCTGCTCGCCCCACTGGGCGTCCGGGCCCCTAGCATCCGGGCGACCATCACCCAAGCCTAGGTCCCTCCGGCCCCGTCCGCGCCCGGGTCCAGAGCCAGCGGCGCAAGTCCCGGAAGTCCTCCGGAAGGAAGATGTCGCGATGAGCGAGAAACGCCGTCGCTCCTTCGTGCCACTGGGCCGTGAGAAAGTCCGCATGCTCGGCGGGTCCGAAACGAATCCAATGAGGGCAATCGATACAGTGAGCTCCGCTCAGCCGACTCCGCACCCGCGACAAATCCTGCCGACGGCAACTACCATCCGGTGAAACCTGCCGAAACGAATCACGACAGTTGCTGAACTCCGGATGGAAACAGGCCTTCACCAACTGTCGGATCGCTTCGACGAGGAGTGGCTCCGCTTGAGTTCCCGCCACCCGGAGGACGAGTGGCGAGCACTCGGCCTCGGACATTCCGCCCGGCGCGCCGCACTCCCCTGCCGGCAGGGCCGGCGGAAGGCCACGCTCGTCGATCAATTCCCGCAGCCGGGTCGCGAGGCCGGCGACGATCGCGGGATCGGGCGACGGCCGCCCGTGCTGTTGCAACCAGCGCCGCACCACGGCGCCGACCAGGTCCGCCCACTCCACTTGCTCAGCCATCGGGGGAGCCCGGTGGAAACACGATGGACTGTCAACGTGGCGGCCCCCGCACCGGCGCAACGGTTCCTCCGGCTTGCGCCAACCAGGATCCGCCGACTCGCCTTGGGATTAATTGTCATGGTCACACCTCGCACTCACGTCCAACTGTGCTGGTAGCAAACCCTGTGCGGTACGCCTGCCGCGCGGCGGCCTTTTTCCCTACGCTGACCTCCGCCATGGTTCAGACTGTCACGCCTCCCGCCCCCGCGCCGCTCTATGTCGAACTGGCGCGTTCCTTCGAGCAGTTGATCGAACAAGGCACGCTTCGTCCGGGCCATCGCCTGCCGTCGGTCCGCCGGATGTCGCTCCAACGGGTGGTCAGCATTTCCACGGTGCTGCAGGCCTACACTCTATTGGAGAACCGCGGATGGATCGAGGCGCGGCCCCAGTCCGGCTACTACGTCCGGCCCCGCCTACCCACGCACACGCCCGAGCCTCGCATGGCCCGTCCGATGGCCAAGCCGAGCTATGTCGGGGTGAATGACCTGACTGCCGAGGTGCTCTCGTTCGCCGTCGATCCGAAGTATGTGCCCTTCGGGGCCGCGTGCCCGGACCACAGCCTGTTCCCAACCAAGAAGCTCGCCCGGATCCTCGCCTCGGTCGGGCGGAATGACCCGGCCCTGCTCGGACGGTACGCGATGAACTGGGCCTATGATCCCCTGGCCCGCGAAATCGCGCGACGGTACCTCCAGGCCGGCTGCCCACTCGCGCATGACGAACTGGTGGTGACCATCGGCTGCACCGAGGCGACCAACCTGGCGCTCCGTGCCGTGACGAAGCCCGGCGACGCAGTGGCGATCGAAACGCCCGCCTATTTCGGATTTCTCGAGGCCATCCAAAGCCTCGGCCTGCGGGCGATCGAAGTGCCGACCGATCCCCGGACCGGGATCTGTCTCGACGCCACCCGCGAGGCACTGGCGCATAACGACATCAAGGCCGTGATCGTGATGCCGAGCTATTCGAACCCGTTGGGCTCATGCATGCCGGATGAGAAGAAGGCGAAGTTCTATCAGCTCCTGGCCGAGTTCGACGTGGCGGCGATTGAAGACGACGTGTACGGCGATCTCCACTTTGGCGAGCGTCGGCCGAAGCCGCTCAAGGCTTGGGACACTGACGGGCGCGTGATCCTCTGCAGCTCTTTCGGCAAGACCCTCGCCCCGTCGCTGCGGGTCGGCTGGTGCTCGCCCGGGCGCTATCTGGAAAGGGTCCGGCGGCTTAAGTTCACCAATACGCTCGGCACACCCGTGGTCCTGCAAAAGACCGTTTCCGATTTTCTGCGGAACGGCGGCTACGATCACCACCTACGGTCGATTCGGCGGGCCTACCATCATCAATTGCATCTCTTCTCGCAGGCGATCCTGCGCTCCTTTCCCGCGGGCACCCGGCTCAGCCGGCCGGAGGGCGGCTTCGTTCTCTGGGTGGAAATGCCGCCGGGGTTCGACACGCTCCGCCTTTATCGGGCGGCCCTCAAGCATCACATCACCACGGCTCCCGGGGCGCTGTTTTCCGTCAAAGATCGGTATCGGAACTGCCTGCGGATGAACTGCGGTGTGCCGTGGACCGAGGTGATCGATGGAGCGGTGCGCACGCTGGGCGAACTCGCGAAGCAGCAACTCTGAGGTCGGCCGGCTGCTGCTCGCGGAGCCCGTCAAGTCGCGCGTCGTCGCTTCCCTTATCATTGTCTCCGCGGTGGCCATCATCACGACGCAAAAGCCCCCCCCGCGCAGCTCCGTCCGCTAAGTCACGAACCGCCCCGGCACGTACACGAATCCCATTCTGCGAATTGGATCTTCAGCCATGAACATCTTCCCCGCCCAAACCGATTCCGAGATCGCGCGTTGTTTCGCCGTCATGGCCCAACTTCGGCCGCATCTCGTCGCCCCGGAATTCGTCCGCCAGGTCCGGCGGCTGCAGGGCCAGGGTTTCCACCTCGCCGCGCTGGAAGATGACGGCGTAGTCCGCGCCGTGGCCGGTTATCGGTTTCAGGAAAAACTGCTCTCGGGCCAGAATCTCTACGTCGACGATCTGGTGACCGATTCCACCCATCGTTCACGCGGACACGGGAGGCGACTCCTCGCGTGGCTGGTCACGGAGGCAAGAGCCCACGGCTGCGTTCAACTCGAACTGGACTCAGGGGTCCAGCGCTTCGATGCCCACCGGTTCTATTTCCGGGAGCGGATGCACGTGTCCGCCTATCACTTCGTGCAACCGCTGACGCTGTAAGTCGCGAGTCTGGTCTAAAGTTCGCGGTCCTTCGTCTCGGGCAGAACGAAGATGCCGATCACGAAGCTCATCGCGGCGATTGCGATCGGGTACCACAGCCCCGCGTAGATGTCCCCGGTGAAGACGACGATGCTGGCCGCGATCAGCGGAAGGAACCCGCCGAACCAGCCATTGCCGATGTGGTAGGGCAGCGACATCGACGTGTAGCGAATCCGGGTCGGGAACAACTCCACGAGAAAGGCCGCGATCGGTCCATACACCATCGCCACGTAGATCATCAGGATCGCCAGCAACGCTATGACCATAGTCCGGTTGACCTGGGCCGGATCCGCCGTCCGGGGGTAACCGGCCGGAGCGAGGGCCATCTCGTAGGCCGGTTGGTTGAAGCCGCTCACCACCCTGCCGCCAACCGTCAGCGTCAACGCCCCCTCGGCCCGGGCGGGAGCCAGCGCAAAGGGAATCCCGCGGTTGTTGAGGTAATTGCGGGCCAGATCCGTTTCGGTGGCCACCTTCTTCAATCCAACAATCTTGCCCGCGGCGTCGACGATGGCCTCGATGGTGATGGCCACCGTGCCGCGGTGTTCCGTGGTGTGGAGCACCACCGGAGTCGCCGCCATGGCATCGGCCAGGGCCGGATTGGCCGCGCGGGTAAGACCCTTGAAAATCGGCTGGTAGGTCAGGACGGCGAGAAGGCAGCCCGTCATCATGATGCCCTTGCGACCGATGCGATCGGAGAGCCGGCCGAAGACGATGAAAAATGGCGTTCCAATCAGGAGCCCGATCGCGACAAAGATATAGGCATTGACGTAGTCGACCTTGA
>CAINHV010000407.1 GCA_903848965.1 uncultured Opitutia bacterium
GGCTTCACGGATTCGGACTCGGGGGACCTCGTCCCTCCAGTTGCCCCCATCGTTTTCACTACCGAAGCGGTGCACGAGACGTTCTAGTGCGGATTTATAAATTTCGGAGCCATTCGGGCGTGGACGAGCCCGCCCCGACACGCGATTTCGCCGCCCACTGATTTGGCGTGTTATCGCAGGAATTGGCGTTTTGATCCCGCATTGTGACCAAGAACGAAATCGCGGATGTGCTGGCCGAGATCGGGACGCTGCTCGAACTGAAGGGCGAGAATCCGTTCAAGGTGCGGGCGTACCAGAGCGGAGCCCGCGCGCTCGAGGCGATCGAAGAGCAGGAACTGGCCCGGTTGATCGCGAGCGACGAACTCCAAACCGTGAAGGGGATCGGCGAGGCGCTCGGGCAGAAGATCTCCGAGCTGCATCGGACCGGGCGGCTGGAGTACTTCGAGAAATTGAAGACTTCGATCGAGCCCGGCCTCGTCGAGTTGCTGCAGATTCCCGGCTTGGGCCCGAAGAAGATTCGGATCCTGCACGACAAGCTTTCGATCACCGATATCGCCGGGCTCACCCTGGCCTGCACCGACGGGCGCGTGGCCGAACTCGATGGCTTCGGCGTCAAGACGCAGGAGAAGCTCCTCGCGGGCATTCGCAACCGCGAGGCCTACGGCCGGCGTCATCTCTGGTGGAGTGCGGCGGAGATCGCGGAGCCGATCGTCGCCGGCTTGCGCGCCCTGCCGCAGGTCAAGCGCGCCGAGGCGGCGGGCAGTCTGCGACGTGGACTCGAGACGGTGGGCGATCTGGACTTCATCGTGGCCGCCACCGACGTGGCGCCGGTCGTCGACTGGTTTGTATCTCTGCCCGGCGTCAAGGAGGTCACGGCCAAAGGCGAAACCAAGGCCAGCGTGCGATTCGAGAGCGGGCTGCAGGCGGATTTACGGATCGTTCCGGAGGAGCAGTTTATCTTCGCGCTGCATCACTTCACCGGTTCGAAGGATCATAATGTCCAGATGCGGCAACGCGCCCTGGCGCGCGGGCTGAGCCTCAGTGAGTGGGGACTGGTGCCGGCCGAAGGGGAGGGGACCGTGAAGGACAAGGTGGCCCGGGAAAAGCCGGCCGATGGAAAGTCGAAGACCGCCACGGTTTCGGTTCCGCGCGATGAGTCTGATCTCTTTTCCGCCTTGGATCTGCACTTCATTCCTCCGGAATTGCGCGAAGGCCTGGGCGAGATCGACGCGGCGGAAAAAGGAGAGCTGCCGCGTTTGGTAGAGGTGGGCGATCTCCGCGGCGCGTTTCACAATCATACGACTGCGTCCGACGGCCGTAACACGCTCGCCGAGATGACGGCCGCGGCCGAAGCGCTGGGTTGGGAGTACCTCGGTATCGCGGATCACTCCAAGGCCAGTTTCCAAGCCAACGGCCTGAGCGAGGAGCGGCTGCTCGCCCAAGTGGCGGAGATCCACGCGCTCAATGCCTCGCGTCGCTTCCAGACCCACGTCTTCACCGGCGTCGAGTGCGATGTCCTGGCCGACGGCCGGCTGGACTTTGCCGACGACGTGCTGGCGCAGCTGGATTACGTGGTGGCGTCGGTTCACAACGCGTTCGCGCAGGACGAGGCGACGATGACCGCGCGCGTCATCCGGGCGATCGAGAATCCCTGCACCACCATGCTGGGACACGTGACCGGACGCCTGTTGCTGCGCCGCGAGGGTTACCGGGTCGACGTGGGCCGGGTGATCGATGCCGCGATCGCACACGGTGTGATCATCGAGTTGAACGCGAGCCCGTGGCGGTTGGATCTCGACTGGCGGCACTGGCGGAAAGCCGCCGAGCGCGGGCTGCTGTGCTCGATCAACCCCGATGCTCATGAAACCTCGGGGCTGGCCCATGTCCGGGCGGGGATCAATTCGGCGCGGAAGGGCGGACTGACGCGCGAACAGGTCTTCAACACCCGGCCGCTCGCCGAGGTGAAGGCCGGGCTGAAGGCGCGACTCGCGAAGGTGCGGTAGGGAAACGTCGGTCGCTGAACCGCAGCCGGAACGACGTGGAGGGCGCGCACGAGGCGCGCCCCTGCAAAATGCGTGTCGGCGCGCCCCTACAATTCGCGCGTAGGGGCGTGGCGCGTTGTTTGGCACCCCGGTTGGCGTCGGTCCCGCCGCCGGCCGCACCGAACCATTCTCCGCGCTCCCTTTGGCCGTTCGCCGCGTCCTGCCGGAAGTGAGCAGCCCTTGGTTCTAGATTGTATTTGAGAAGCAAACCCCCTCACGATCCGCGCCTCTCCCATGATGAATCGCCTGACCCGGTGTGTTGTCCCCCTCTTTGCCGGCTTGGTCTTTTCAACCGGCCTTCTCGGCCAGGCGCCCAAACTCTCTTTCCCTGCTCCCAGCCCAGAGGGCGTGGTCAAGCAGCGGGTGGGATTCACGGATATCGAGGTGGTTTATTCCCGCCCGAGCGCGAAGGGCCGCAAGGTCTTCGGTGGCCTGGTGCCCTTTGGCGAAGTCTGGCGCACCGGAGCCAACACCGCGACGAAGGTTACTTTCAGCACGCCGGTGAAGATCGGCAACCAGGAGGTTCCCGCCGGCTCCTATGCCCTCTTTACCATTCCCGGCGAACGCGAATGGACCGTGATCCTCAATCGCGTGACCGGCGAGTGGGGCGCCTACAGTTACAAGGAGGCCGGCGATGTGATGCGCGTGAAGACCAGGCAGACCGCCGCCGCCCAGCCGGTCGAGACTTTCACGATCGAGCTCAATGACATTCGCACCGAGTCAGCCACGCTCTATCTGACTTGGGAGTCCACCCGCGTGCCGGTGCGGATCGATGTGGATGTGGTGCGTCCGATGGTGGCGCAAATCGAGTCGATCGTCGTCCCCGGCGCGAAGCTCGATGCGGCGACCTACTTCTCCGCTGCGATGTTCTATTACGACAATGCACTCGATCTGACGAAGGCCCGGGGCTGGGTCGAAGCGGCCACGGCGGACGGCAAGGCTCCGTTCTACATGCTGCACGGCAAGGCCAAGATTCTCGCCCGACTCGGAGACAAACCCGGTGCCATCGCGGCCGCCCAGCAGTCGATCGCGGCGGCCGAGGGCCCCGCCAAGGCGGAGTA
>CAINHV010000408.1 GCA_903848965.1 uncultured Opitutia bacterium
AACCACCCTTCGATCTTCTCGATCTGTCCGCCACGTCCCGATGCGACGCGCACGTCCACTTCGTTCGGACCCGCCTTCCACGCTGGCACCGCCCACTCGAGGCGGAGCAGCCGCTGGGCGGGGTCGACGACGTACTGGCCTTTGCCGCCGGAGTTGGGCTGCGGCTTGGGCGAAAAGATTTGCGGGTCCTGCCAGTTCGGATCGCGCGTCGCCCGGGCGAGCGGCGTGCCGTTGAAGCGCACCTCGAAGGCGTCGGCCTCGCCCGCGTCGAACAGGACACAGCGGAGCGTGAGGCTGTTCTTGCGGGACCCGGCCGCCGGTCCATCGCTGACGTGCAGCGTGAAGGTCGCACGGCGACTCTCCCCGGCGATCCGGTGCGGCAGCGGCGCGGTGTCGTTGCGGTTCATGAAGCCGTCGGCCCACGGGTAACCGCCGCGCCGTTCGACCGCGAAGATCTTGTCCTGGCCCGCCATCGTGCGCGGGTCACCGACTTCCCGATACGCGATCGCGTGCGAGGCCGGGCCGATGTCCGATCCCATCGCGCGGCAGACCTCCGGTGTGCCAATCGACCAGTTGAAGGTCATCACGCTGTTCGCGCCACGCTGGAAGTGATTCGAAAACGTACCGCGGAGAAATTCGATCGGGGGATAACGGTAGCCGTCCGTCGCATGGTGGTCGTCCACGCATGGCTGCAGGTGAATCGCGTCGCCCACCACGGCTCGCAGGCCGTCCACGTCCGCATCCATCGTGCGCGATCCGAGCGTGAGGATGTCCACGAGGTTGCCCTCCGCCCACGCCGCCACGTCGAAGCCGTCAACGCGGCAGCCCGCGAGCGTCTGCGGAATCTTCGCCGCGAGCAGGAAGGGCCGGCCGCGCTGCGCTGCGACCTCGAGCAGCATCACGCGCACCTGGCGCATGAATTCCGTGACGTGCCCGCGCAGCTCCCATTGCCGGCCCACCGGCAGGCACGGGATGTGCCGCGAGAAATCGATCTGGATGCCGTCGAGATCGTAGCGCGTCGCGAGCTCCCGCAGGAGCGCGACCTTGTGATCGCGCAGCCCCGGCGCGGCGAGGTTCCACATGCCCTGCGGCCACCAGGAGGTCTTCACGACCCAATCGGGATGCGCGAGCTTCAGCGGATGCGAGTCCTTGGACAGCCCGCCCTCGGGGAGACACTCGACCTCGCTGATCCGGTGATTCCAGAACGCCTCGCACTTTCGCCGGCGCGTCTCGTTGACGAGCCGCTCGATCCAGTCGATCCCGTCCGCGAGCCACATTTGAATCATCGGATGATCCACCGGCGGCTCGATCTTGCTCGGGTAGGAGCAACCCAGCGGGCTCCCGCCGATGTCCCACCACAGGCCGTCGATCTGCGTCGCCGGATCGTCGAGATAGGAGAAGACCGCCGCTTGAAACCGATCGTAGGTGGCGTCGCGATTCCGGTGCAGCTTCCAGTACGTCCACATCGGATCGTTCGCATCGTACTGCACGACGATCCTCCGCTGCCGGCGCTGCATCGCCTCGCGATGCGCCGCGGGCAGCACGACCGGCGCGGCGCCCGGGGACGCGCCGCGGAGAAGTGAGGATCCGAGCAGGGCCGCGGCGCCGGTGGTCAGAAACGCGCGGCGGGTGAAGGCCAGGGGAGCCGGGCCGGACCTCGGGGACGGGATCATCGGGCCAACATGGCACTTCGCCCGGCGAGTTGAACCACAAAGACCGGGGAGAGAGAGGCCGCAAAAAGTGGCACGGGTCTCCCGACCCGTGGAATGGGTTCCGATCCGCTTTCACGGGTCGGGAGACCCGTGCCACCACAACCCGGCTGCACGCCATCTCTCAACTCTCAGCTCTCAACCCTCAACTCTTGGCCCCCAGAACGTACCGTTGTCTTCTCCCCTTCATCTGCATCATCAACCCGCATGAACCACCCCCGTCCCTTCCTCGCTTTCAGTTTCCTCGTCTTGAGTATCTTCGCCGGCGCGTGTGCGCGGCAGGAGCCGGCGGCGACGGCCGCCCTGCCGGAGCAGGACGGCGTCTACTTCATCACGCCGCGAAATGGTGACGTCGTCACGAGCCCCGTCGTCGTCCGGTTCGGACTCAAGGGCAAGGGCGTCGCCCCGGCCGGCACAAATCTGGCCAACACGGGTCATCATCACCTCCTGATCGACACCACGACCCTGCCACCGATGGACAAGCCGGTGCCGTCCGACGACCATCACATGCATTTCGGCGGCGGCCAGACCCAGACGTCGGTGAAGCTGGCCCCCGGGCAGCACACGCTGCAACTCGTCCTCGGCGATCACCTGCACGTGCCGCTTGGCCAGCCGTGGGTGTCGGAGCGGATCACGATCACGGTGAAGTGATCTCGGGGACGTGCCGTCGTTCGGCCATTTCGGGCAACGCTCAACGCGCAACGTTTAACGCCCAACGCTCAAGTGACCGAACGGTTGGCTTCAGCATGGCCCGAAAGTGGCGCCGGTCTCTGACCGGCGAGATGGGATCACGAGACGTATTCCGCCGGTCGCGCGCGCCCAACGAAGCTCGCAGAGCGAAATTGGGAGACCGGCGCTACGGGGAATGCCGTCGTCCGGAAATTCCTCGGGCAACGCTCAGCGCTCAACTTAAACAGGAAGGCCGGGGAGAGGTCCAATCCCCCCTTCCAGACCTCCCTGTTCAAAATGCCGGCGCAAAAAAATGGATGCAGCTATTGCCGGGGCGGGAAAATCTCATCTGTGATATTCGGCGGCTGAGCCCGGAAACTGCTGTCACATTGGTCCGCCGCCGGACTCATGGGACAGCCGATGTCGCCTCGTCATTCGCATGAATTTCACCGCTTCGCTCAACCTCCCACCCACCGCTCCGCTCTGTCTCCGGAAGTTTTCCTTCGGGTTGACGATGATCGGCGTGGTAACGCTGGCGGGGCCCGGGGCGGGGCGAGCCGCAGAGCCCATGGGTCGAACCGAGGAGGTCCTCGCCAGCTACGACGGTAACACCAAGGTCTTCACGCCACCGGGCAGCCGGCGCGTCGTCTGGCGCGAACAGCGCCGGCAGACGTGGCGGATGGTGGTGAACGGCGACGCGGGCAAGGCCTACGACACCATCGGCACGCCGATCTTCAGCCCCGACGGATCCAAGATCGCGTACACCGCGGAAAAGGATGCCTCGGCCGGCGCGCGCGGCGCCGCCAGCACCGTCGTGGTCCTCGAGGATCGCGAGAGCCCCGCTTTCGAACAGGTGACGTCCCTTCAATTCACCGGGGATGGCCGGCACGTGGGCTACCTCGCGGGCGTGGATGGCGGCTGGCAGCCGATGATCGATGGGCGTCGGCTGGAGACCGGTCCCGCCGGGCCGGGACGGACGGAACTGCGGTTGAATCACGATGGATCCCGTTGGGCGTACTGGACCGAAGACGGCATCGTCGTCGACGGGAAGCTCCGGCCGCAGCACGCGTCTCGGACCGGCGGCGAGCGCGTCGATTCCGTTCCCCAGTTCAGTCCCGACGGCCGGCGGCTCGGCTATCGCGTCTCACAGGGCGTGAAGACGATCGTCGTGGTCGACGATCAAGAGAGCCCGGCGTACGAGTCCGCCACCGAGCCGACCTTCAGCGCCGACAGCCGGCACGTGGCGTTCTTTGCCATCCGCGACGGGCGCTACTTCGTGAATGTCGACGGCGTCGAAGGCCCGGCGCTCTACAAGCTGCTCGGCCTGGCGATTTCCTTCAGTCCGGACAGCAGCCGCTTCGGCTACTTCGGGCTGCCCCAGGACATTCCGCACTACTGGCTGCCGCCCGGCACGGATCCCGCGCGGGCCTCCGGCATGTTTCTCATCGGCGGAAAATTTTCCGACGGTCCTGACGCCCTCCGCGGCTCGCCGCTCGATCGGCTGGCCGTGTGGATCGAGCGCGTAACCGGGCCGGTCTGGTCCGCCAACGGCGCCCACTGGGCCTACGCCCGGCCGGACGGGGCCCGCTCGGTCGTGATCGCCAACGGCAGGCCCGGCACCGCCCATCCCGCGATCGCCCGCCTGGCGATCGATGCCGAGGGCCGGGCCGTGTACGCGACGCGGCAGACGCGATCCTGGATCATGACCCGCGGCGGACAGGCAATCGGAAAATCCATCGATGAAGTCTTCGCGACCGTCCTTTCATCCGACGGAAAACAAGTCGCCTGGGTCGCCCGCCGCGGGGACAAGCAGTTCGTCGCCACGGCCGCCGTCGAGGGCAAGGCCTACGATTTCGTGTTTCCCGCGGTCGTGGAATTCAACGCCGCCGGCACGGTGCTGACTTATCTCGCCCGCGACGGGGAGCAGTTCGTGCGCGTGACCCAGCCGGCAGGTTGAGCCGGCGATCGCCGCAGCAAGACGGTGCGGTGCGACCCGCTCGTGGCTGCGAGAGCGAGTGGCGGGCGAGGGCGCGCACGAGGCGCGCCCCTACAAAGGGTGAGCGCGCGACGAAATAGGCGTAGGGGCGTGGCTCGTCCACGCCCGGATCGCTAGGGATTTCTTACTCCGCCCTCTCGAATCGGCCTTACGGCTTCGCCGGGAACTTCATGAACTCCGACGGCGCGAGCGCCTTGTGCGTGAAGCGGGTCGTGCCCACCGCACCCTTGAAATAATTAACCTTGTTCATCCGCACGCCCACCGCCGCGCGGCCGGGCAGCTGGGGCTTGTAGCCGGGGACCTCAGACTCGCCCTGCAGCTCGCCGTTCACATAGCTGCGGAACTTTTTCCCGTCGTACACCTGCGCGACGTGATACCACTTCCCGATCGGGTAAACCTTGTCCTTGAACATGAGCGCCTTGTTGTAACCCGGCCCGTTCATGAACGCGTCGAGATACCACTGATTGCCATTCACGACGCGGATCTCGAAGAGGAACCGGGCGTTCGGCTCAGTGGTGGTCTTGGTGGTGCTCGTCGACAAGCCGGTCTTGGGATCGATCTCGGCGAGGTGAAACCACCGCTGCTGGTTCTCGCCGCCATCGGGACGGAAATACGCCTCAAAGGTAAAAAATCGCCGCGCCGGCCAGCGGATGATGCTCGATCAACAGCATGTCATCGACGCCATCGAACTCGATCGCCTTGCCCATCGGGCCATCGATGACCTTCGGCTGGCCTTCGACCTTCATGGCGACGCCGGCGATCGAATCGAGGCGGTCGAAGTTCCAGGTGATCTGGCTCGGGGTATCGGCAGCAGCAGCGAGGAAGGGCATGGCGATGGCCACCAGGGCGACGGCCAACAAGCGGGGGCGGGACAGGGGATGGTTCATGGGAGCGATGGCGGGGTTGATGAGAACAGACGGACGGCACGCAGGCAGGTTCGGTGAGTTTCGGCCTCACCCTTGGCGAAGGGGGGGCACGACGTGCATGAGGTGACGCTTCGGCAGGTCACACGCAATCGTCAAGCCTGGTGGTAGCACGACTTGCCGGTACTGGGGAGGGAGCAGCCTCCCACGACGCCGCAAAATTGCGCCCCTCCCGATCAGCCTCGAGCCAACGCGCAACGTTCAAGGAACAGCCGAGTAGCGCCGGTCTCTGACCGGCGAGGTTCGTTCGGAAGGGCAAAGGGCCGTCGGCATCCGGCACGAGTTCCTGCCGGCCGAAACCGATTGGTGTAGGGCTGCCTCGTCGGCAGGCCCCAATTCACGAGGTAAAACGGCCCGTCGACAAGCGACGGCCCTACATCACCTGCAACGACCCGGCCAAGACGAGGCGTTCACCCGGATGGGGAATGAATTTCGCCGGTTGGAAACCGGCGCCACTCAGACGCACCTGACTCTGGAAATGACACGTCGCGGGCCGTTGCGCATTCTCCGCCGGCACCGACTCTCGAATCACTCTTTCGCCATGAAATTCCCCTGTCTTCTTTCGGTCTTGCTGCCCTTCACCGCCGTGTCGCTCTTCGCCGCGGACCCCGCGGTGGTCGAGTACACCGTGAAGCTCGAGACCGTGATAAAGCAGACTGAGACCGACAAGGTGCAGTGGTTTCATCCCCGCGCCGCCGCCATCCCGAACCCGGCCGGCGGCGAGCCGGCGATGGTGATGACGATCCAGAAGCACCTCGACATCTCGGACTACTTCTCCGGCCTGCACGTTCTGACCCAGAAGTCGCGCTCGGCGCCCTGGACCGGTCCGACGCTGCCGCCGGAACTCGACTGGTACACGTTGCCCAATGGCGTGACGGTCAGCGTGGCGGACGTGACCCCCGGCTGGCATGCGCCGACGGGCAAGCTGATCGCGATCGGCTGCCAGGTGCGATACAGTCCGAAGGGCGTGCAACTCGAGGACGTGAAGCGCGCGCATCAAACCGTGTATGCCGTCCATGATCCGAAGACGGGAAGCTGGTCGAAGTGGCAGGTGCTCGAACTGCCGGCGGAGGAGAACTTCGATTTTGCCCGCAACGCGTGCGCGCAGTGGGTGGTGCAGCCCGATGGCACGCTGCTCGTGCCGCTCTACATCGCGCGGAATGCGAAGGAACCGTTCAACGTGACGATCGCCGAGTGCCGGTTCGACGGCACGAAGCTCACCTTCACCCGGCACGGTTCCGTACTGCGGCTCAATGTCGTTCGCGGACTGAACGAACCGTCGTTGATCCCGTTTCAGGGCCGCTATTTCCTCACGCTCCGGAACGACCTCAAGGGCTACGTCAGCGTCAGCCGAGACGGGCTGCAGTTCGCCGAACCGAAGCCCTGGACCTTCGATGACGGCGAGGATCTCGGCAGCTACAACACGCAGCAGCATTGGCTCGCGCACCCCGACGGACTCTTTCTCATCTACACGCGGCGCGGCGCAAACAACGATCACATCGTCCGCCACCGCGCCCCGCTGTTCATGGCGCAGGTCAATCCTGACACGCTGCAGGTCATGCGCCGGACGGAGAAGGTCATCATTCCCGAGCGCGGGGCCGAGATGGGCAACTTTGGCGCCAACCCGGTCAGCCCCACGGAATCGTGGATCACTGTCACCGAGGGCATGTTCATGAAGGACTCGAAGACCCGCGGCGCCGAGGGCGCGACGCTCGTGGCACGGATCCTGTGGGCGAAGGCGAAGTAGTGGGAGGAGGGAGGCTGAGTTGAGAGATGAGAGTTGAGGGTTGAGAGCGGCCAGTGGCGCCGGTCTTCGACCGGCGAACGCGAATCGGCACCTCGTGCCCTGCCCACCTCACCGATCTCCATCTCTCTCTCAACTCTCATCCCTCAACTCTCCGCCACGAACCTAACCTTTACGCGCGCCCCCTCGTGCTGGTAATGCAATCGTCTCGTTCAGCAATCCTACCCCTCCCCCCATGACCCCAGTCGTTTCCAAATCAAAAAATGCGAGCGGTTTATTTAACTTTAATTGATGTTCCATGTACTGTCCAATTTTATGGGAACAAAGGTAGCTTATTTATTACCTTTGCCATATGAAATTTAATCCAAAGGCAATATTTTTTGATTGGGATCACACGCTCTGGGATCATGACCGAAATGCTCGTGAAGTTATTTTGGATTTGGTAGACGAGTTCAATTTGACAAACACGCTTGAAGCTGACCAAAATGATATTTGGAATCGTTTCAATGTGTTGAATAACCAATTATGGGATGATTATCAATCAAAAAAAATCACACAAT
>CAINHV010000409.1 GCA_903848965.1 uncultured Opitutia bacterium
CGGTTTTCACGGGTCGGGAGACCCGTGCCACGCGCCATCTCGGTGCTCTCAACTCTCAATCCTCAACGCTCAACTTTGCCCTCGTCCTCCTCCCCTCCCCTCAACTCCCCTGCCGCCCCTGTCTCAGTCGATCAACGAACACCGCCACGATGATCACGAGGCCGATGATGATCTCCTGAAAGTAGGTCTGCCATTCCATCATCTGGGTGCCGTTGCGCAGGACGGCCATGATGAGGGCGCCGATCATCGAGCCCAGAATCGTGCCGACACCGCCGGACAGGCTCGCCCCGCCGATGATCACCGCGGCGATGATATCCAGTTCGAGTCCCACCGCGACCGTGGGATCGCCCTGGCGCAGCCGCGAGAGCTGGAAGAGGCCCGCGAGCCCGAAGAAGCAGGCCGCGATCGCGTACACGAGGATCTTGAGCCGCACCGTCGGGATGCCGCAGAGCCGCGCCGTCGCCTCGTTGGAGCCGAGCGCGAAGATGTGGCGGCCAAGTACGGTCTTGTTGAGGACGAGCGAGGTGGCCACCGCGAGCCCGAGCGTCACCCACACGCCGGCGGGCAGCGCGTAGCCGAAGGGATCCGCCGTGGTCATCCAGCCGTTGATCGGCGACGCGTCGTAGTTGACCGTCTGATTCTCGGCCAGCCACTTGGCGGCCCCGCGGGCAATGCCGAGCGTCCCGAGTGTGATGATGAAGGGCATCATCCGGAGGCCGGCGATGGCCGTGCCGTTGAGCAACCCGATCGCCCCGCCCGCCCCGACCATCGCCGCCACCACGGGCAGCGTGCCCCAGTCGCGCTGGATCAACATCGCGCCGACGACGCTGGTGAAGGCGATGACCGAGCCGACCGACAGATCGATGCCCCCGCTGACAATGATCAGCGTCATCCCGAGCGCGCCGATCGCGACGATCACCGTCTGCGTGAAGATGATCTTGAAGTTGTGATAGCTCAGGAAGATCTCGCGCGTTTCCGTCGGAATAGCGAAGAGCGCGATGACCACGATGAGCCCGAGAAACGGGCCCGCCTGCGCGAGAAGGGACTTGGCGCGATCTTTCATGGGGATGGGGGGAACCAGGTCTAGGCGCTGCCCGTGGCCACGCGCATGATATCCGATTCGTTCCATTCGCGGCGCGGGCGGATGGCGGTGAGCTCGCCGCGGCACATGACGCCGATGGTGTCGCACAACCCCAGCAGTTCGGGCAGGTAACTGCTGACGATCACGACGGCCTTCCCGGCAGCGGCGAGTTGGCCAATAAGATCGTAAATCTGGGCCTTGCTCCCGACATCGATGCCGCGGGTCGGCTCGTCGAGCAGGAAGATCCGCGCCGGATGTTCGAGCAACCGCGCGAGGGCCACCTTCTGCTGGTTGCCGCCGGAGAGCTGGCTGATCGGCTGGCTGACATCGCGGCACTTCACGCGCAGGGCATCGACCCATCGCTGCGCGGCGTCACGCTGCCGGCGGCCATTGATCCAACCCAGCCGACCGAAGGAAGACTGCTTGGTCAGCGTGAGATTGTCGGCGATCGACTGCGACAGCATGAGCCCCTCCTCCTTGCGATTCTCGCTCAGGAATCCGACGCCCTGCGCCCATCGCCGGCTCGGCGTAGCGCGCGCGGGCGGCGCATCGACGATGCAGACGTCACCCGTGTCGAGATCGTCGAGGCCGAAAATCGCCCGCAGCAAATCGGTCCGGCCGGCGCCAATCAGGCCCGCGAGACCGAAGATCTCCCCCGCCCTCACCTGCAGGCTGGCCCGGCGCAATTGCGGGGCCGCCGCGGCGTGGCGGACCTCCAGCACGGTGGCGCCGAGCGGGTGATCGTTGTGCGGATAGAGATCCTTCACCTCGCGGCCGGTCATGAGCGTCACGATCGTGTCCAGGCTGGCCGCCGGCATGTCGCCGCTGCCGACCGTCTCGCCGTCCTTGAGCACCGTATAGCGATCGGCGATCCGCCGGCACTCCTCGAGGAAGTGACTGATGTAGATGATGCTCACGCCCTGCGCCTTGAGCCGGAGGATCGTGGTGAAAAGCCGTTCGGCGTCCGCCTGGGTGAGGCTGCTCGTCGGCTCGTCCATGATCAGGACCTTGGGCCGCATCAGCAGCGCTCGCGCGATCTCGATCACCTGCTGCTCGGCGATGCTGAAGGAACCGGCCGGGCGCTCGAGATCGAGGCCCTCGTGGCCAAGTTGCGCGAGCGCCCCGCGGGCGAGGTCGCGCGCCTGCGCCCGGTCGATCCAGCCAAGCGTGGCGGGCTCGGCGCCGAGCAGGATGTTTTCGCGGGCGGAAAGAGGGAGCGCAAGGTTGAGTTCCTGGTAGATCATGGCGACGCCCTTGAGCCGCGCGTCGTGGGGATTCGCCGGCAGGTAGGGCTGGCCGCCGAGTTCCATCACACCCGCGTCGGCGGCGTGCGCGCCGCTGAGGATCTTCATCAGCGTGCTCTTGCCCGCGCCGTTCTCGCCGATCAACGCGTGCACCGACCCCGGCGTCACCTCAAGCGACACCCCGCGCAGCGCCCGCGTCGCGCCGAAGCTCTTCTCAATGCCGGCGAGACGGAGGGCGACAGGGGCGACGAGGGCGGTCATGCGCTCTACTTCAGATACTGATCCAGCGGCGGATTCAGCAGCTCGGCCATTTCCGGGCTGTTCATGTTCGCCTTCGTAACGAAGCCGACGCCGGTGTCGATCACGGCCGGCACCTTCTCGCCACGCAGCACGGCCACGGCCGTCTTCACGCCGGTGTAGCCCATGCGCATCGGGTTCTGGACGACAATGCCCTCGACGTCGCCGGCTTTGAGTGCGGCGACCAGCGCCTCGCCGGCGTCGAATCCGACAAACTTGACCTTGCCGCCCGCGAGGCCGGCGTCACGCAGCGCGAGCAGCATGCCCGTGGCGGACGACTCATTGGAGGCGAACACGCCGTTGACCTGGCGGCCGTGGCGGTTGAGCAGCGTTTCCGCGACGCGCTTGGCGGTGTCCCGCGTTGCGCCCGCATGCTGGTCGGTGGAGAGCAGCTTGATGCCCGGGAAATCTTTTTTCATCACCTCGAGGAACCCCTCCTCGCGCTCCTCGGTGCTCGCGGAACCGACGGCGTAGCGCAGCAGGATCACGTTGCCCTGGCCGGCGAGCGCCTGACCGAGGTTGCGGGCGGCGATCCGGCCGCCTTCGCGATTGTCGGTGGAAACGAAACTCGCCGCCGCTTTCGAATCGAGCGCGGAATCGATAATGACCACCGGGATCTTCCCGCGCACCGCGGTCTCCACCGGGGCCACGAGCCCGCGCCGATCGAGCGGAGCGAGCACCATCGCGCTGACGCGCTGGCCGATGAAGTTCTCGACCACCTGGACCTGGGCTTCGCGATCGTCCTCCTTCAGCGGGCCCTTCCAGATGATGTTCACACTGATTCCCTGGGCCGCGAACTCCCGCTGGGCCTTCACCGCGCCCGCGTGGATGGACTTCCAAAATTCATGAGTGGTCCCCTTCGGGATCACGGCAATGCGATACGTATCGGCGGCCGGGGCGAGGGAGGTGCCGGCGAACGCCAGCAACAGGACAGCGAGGAGTTTTTTCATGGAGCGACGAAGGGGAACAAAGGGCGGCGGGCGGCCCGCCAGTCGGGGAAGAACGAGGGAATTCTTGATGCGGCACGCAACCGCGGAGGTCGAGAGTCGAAGTTTTTCACGCCACTCGAGCCCGAGCGGTTGAACCATCGAGACACGAAGGACGCCGAGAAAACCCCAGCCTCGGTGGCTCGGTGCCTCGGTGGTGAAATCAGGGGATGGCAAAACGGATCCGGCGCGGCGCCGGCACCCTCCGATCGCCTCATTCCACCCACCGAAACCGAGGCTCGCCCCGCGTTCTCCCGGCGTGTTCGATCGCGGGATGTTTTTCTGGGTCAAGAAGCTCGCCGGCTACGTGCTCATGCCACTGCCCTTTTGCCTGCTGCTGCTGACGGTCGGCGCGTTCCTGTGCTGGCGGCGCCGATCGAGCCTCCCCGGCGGTACGCTGGTGGGCGCGGGCGCGGGCCTGCTGCTGCTCTTCAGCAACATCACGGTCAGCACGTGGCTGATCCGGCCGTTCGAGAACTGGTACCCCTCCATTCCGGAAGTGACCCCGCGGGACGTGCCGGCCGAACTGGCCCGGTGCCGCTATGTGGTCGTGCTCGGTTCGGGCAACGGTTACACCCCCGGCCGGGCGGATCTCAACCAGCTCTCGGCTTCCGCCAACCGCCGTCTCGCCGAGGGGGTGCGGCTGATGCGCGTGCTGCCCGACGCGAAGTTGCTCCTCTCCGGCCCGCCGGTCCGGGAACGGCGCAGCCACGCGACCGTGATGGCCCGGGCGGCCATCTCCCTTGGAATCGATCCCGATCGCATCGTCCTGAGTGAACAGGTGCGCGACACCGAGGACGAATCGCTGGCCGTCCGCGCGATGGTCGGCGACGCGCCCCTCGCGCTGGTCACCACCGGCTGGCACATGCCGCGGTCCATGGCGCTGTTTCGCCATGCCGGGCTCGAGCCCCTGGCCTGCCCGACGGATCTGCTGACCCACCGGGACAAATGGCACTGGACGGATCTTCTGTGGGACGTCCCGTCGCTCGAGCGCAGCACCGCGGCCATCCGCGAATGCCTGGGGTACACCTGGATATGGCTGCGGGGAAAAGGTTGATTCCGATCAACGGCGTGCCGGGGTCGGCCCCGCGGCGGCTGGGCCGGTTGCCCGGGCCCTGACCGGGACCGCCAACCGGGGTTGTTTTTTTCCCGGTTTCAGCCACCTTCCCCCAGTCGGTGACACCAAGCCTCCGCCCGCCATGTCCTCCCCTGTGCCGGTTCCCGCGGCGCCCGCCCCTTTCGGCCGCCCCGCTTTCCTGAAGCTGCTCCGTTCCGCCGCGGTCATTGCCACCGCCTCGATCGGGTTGACAGCGTCGGCCCAGCCCCTCTCCCGCCAGCAGCAGCAGCAGGAGATGCAGCGGTCACAGCTCGACGATCCGTCGTTCCGCGAACTCATTCCGCTGATCCCGGAGCGCCGCGTGCGGCGCGACGAGCGCGTCCCCATTTTCTTCCCGCCCAATCCGCCGCCCCTCGATCGCCCGGTGGCCCACCTCGTGAACGCGCCCGGCCGGCTCGCGGCGCCGCTGGAGCTGACCCCCTACGTCAACGAACTCTTTTATCCGGCGCTCGGCACGCGGATTCACACCAGCTCGCTTTATCATTCGCAACACCTCGACCTCGAGGCCTACCGCACCGCGAAGGTGGTCCTCCAAAATGAACTGCGCGCGATGATCGATCGCCATCGCGAATCCGAGCCGGCCGTGCGCCGCCAGGCCCTCGAGGAATTTGCCCGGACCCAGACTCCCAAAGTCGCCGAGTTGGAGAAAGCCGCCGAAGACCTGCGCCGGGATCTGGTGACGGGAAATATCAGTTGGACAGCCCAGCGCCAGTGGCACCTGGTCGATCGCGAGAAGCGCGGATTCTCCCCGCTGGAGATCGCCATGGTGATGCGCGGCTACGCCTACTACCACCGCGCGCTCGCCGCGCCGCAGCGCCGCCTGCTGCGCGAGATCGTGATGGAGCTGCTCGCCGCCGTCGAAGCCGATGGCACACCGCCCGTGAGTGCCGCGCCGACGCACATCTTCTTCTCGCCCGAGCCGGCCCGCGTGGCGTTCCCGGACACCCTGCCGCCCGAGGTCGCCACCAAACTCGCCGCCTACCAGACGATCAAGTCCAAGCTCAAGAAGGAGCTCTACGATCGCATCCACGCCTACGACGGCGCGGCGTTCGGCTTCTTTCGCAGCTCGCTCAAGTCGCTGGTGGTCGAACAGGAGCCCCAATTCGAGAAACTGGAGACGCTCGCCGAGGAGATTCGCCGCGGACTATCCGAGGCTCCGCGGGAGGAACACAAGGAGGAGGAGGCGCCACTGCCGCCCATCCTCGCCTACCGGGTCGGCACCGTCCTCCGCGACCGCGCCCTTGCCCAGCGGGATGCGACCGTGAAGGCCGACGCCATCAGCGGCCGGCGCTACGACAACGACGTCCGGATTCGCGCCGCCTACCGTTTCGATGACAATGGCATGCGGGTCGCCGTGCTCCCCGCCCGCAATGCCAACGTCCCCGCACCCGCCAACGAGGCCGAGGTCATGGCGAAGGTCCATGCCGAGCTCGCCGCGGTCGCCGACGAGTACGGCCGCCGGCTCGCAGAATTGGTGAACGAACAGGATACCATTCGGCACGAGGCCGCCGAACTGCTCAACGATCCGAAACGGGAACGCGTGGACGCTGCGCTCATCACGACCAATCGCATGGCGGTGCGAAAGGAAAACGAAGAGGCCTACCGGGACTACCGCCTCGCTGTCTTCGAACCCGGCCTCTCGCCCGAACAGCGCCGCCTCCTTTTCGACCGCGCGATCGAGCGCCTCGATCTGCCGCTGCCTCGCGGCGAGATTCAAGTGACCGCCCGCGCCGCGCGCTGGTGAGCCGCAGCCAGGCGGCCCGTTTCCGCCGGGCTCGGTCGGGTTTGCGCCCTTTAGTCCCGTCCGCCGCTGACACAGTTTACATTTGCGCAATCGGCGGCGGCGGCGACTGTCGTCGTCCTCTGGCGCGAACTCGCTCGCGACCGGACATGTCAGCCTCCTTAACCCACCCGTTTCCGGGACACTGCGGCCTGATCGCCATGCGACAAGCACTCACGTTCTCCCTCACCTGCCGGCAGGTCTTCCGATCACGGAAAATCCCCCGGCCGCGTGAAGACCATCCTTGATTTTGCCCGCGCTCGGCGGGAACAGCGTCCGCTCGTCGTCGTCACGGCGTATGATGCGCTCATGGCCCGGCTCGTGGCGTCGGCGTCCGTGGACGCCATCCTCGTGGGCGACAGCGCCGCCATGGTCGTCCATGGCCTTCCCTCCACGGTCCACGCCACGGTCGAGATGCTGCGCACTCATGTCGCGGCGGTCCGCCGTGGGGCGCCGGACCTTTTCGTCATTGCGGATCTGCCTTTTCTTACCGCCCGCCAGGGCCGGGATGTCGCGACCGCCGCCGCCGGCGTCCTGCTCCAAGCGGGCGCGAATGCCGTCAAGATCGAGGGCCTGGCCGGTCATGAGGACATCGTTGCTCATCTGGTCGGAAGCGGCGTTCCCGTCATGGGCCATCTGGGCCTGACCCCCCAGTCCGTGCATCAACTCGGCGGCTACCGGATGCAGGGCCGCGCGACCCACGAAGCCGAACGCCTGCGCCAGGAGGCCCGGCAACTCGAGCAACTCGGCGCTTTCGCACTCGTGCTCGAATGCGTGCCGGAGGCGCTCGCCGCCACGGTCACGACCGACCTCGCCATTCCCACCATCGGCATTGGCGCGGGGGGCGGCACCGCCGGGCAGGTCCTCGTGTTAACCGATCTGCTCGGACTCGATCCGGATTTCCAACCGCGATTCGCGCGGCGCTTCCTGAAGGGACACGAACTCGTCCACGAGGCGCTCACCCACTATGCGACGGCGGTGCGCGACGGTTCCTTCCCGGCCCGGGCCGAGGTGGTCGCATGAAACTCTGCACCGACCTCCCAGCCTGGCGGGCCTTGCGCGGAAATCCCGACTGGCAGGGCCGCAGCGTGGGCTTCGTGCCGACGATGGGCGCGCTGCATGCCGGACACGTCTCGCTACTCGCCCGCGCGCGGGCCGAGAACGAACGCGTCGTCCTCAGTGTGTTCGTGAACCCAACCCAGTTCAACGATCCCGCCGATCTCGCCCGGTATCCCCGTACGCTCGAGGCGGACATGGCGCTCGCCGCACCCTACATCGACGCCGTGTTCGCGCCTGCGATGGAGGAGATCTACCCCGACAGCTACCGCTTCCAGGTCACGGAGAACGATGTCAGCAGCCGTTGGGAGGGCCTGCAACGCCCCGGCCATTTCGAGGGCGTCCTCACGGTTGTGCTGAAACTTCTCAACCTCGTGCAGCCCCGGCGGGCCTACTTCGGCGAGAAGGACTGGCAGCAGCTGCAGCTCGTTCGCGGCATGGCGGACGCCTTCTTCCTCCCCGTGACGATTGTCTCGTGCCCCACGATCCGCGATCACGACGGCGTCGCCCTGAGTTCGCGCAACCGACGGTTGTCCGCCGAGGCGCGGGCACACGTCACCCAGTTTCCTGCCCTGCTGCGTTCGTCGCCGGATGCCGCCACCGCGGCGGCCCGGCTGCGCGCGGCCGGGTTCGACGTCGACTATGTCGACGATGCCGGCGGCGAACGCCTGGCCGCCATCCGCGTCGAAGGCGTGCGCCTGATCGATCATGTCACGCTCTGATCGCATTCTTACCCGGGGACTGGCGCGATTATTTCACGGCACCCCCAACCCGCTTTCGCAGCCGCCAGGAGTGGCGCCGGTCTCTGACCGGCGTCCCGCCATTCGAAGACTGGCGCTACGGACGGCAAGGACGTGCGGAGGCTGTGAAACATCAGGACCAGCGCTCGTTGCCGACCCGAATTAAGCCATGCCGGCCAATCTCCTTGTCATCCTCTCCGGATCAATCGCGGCGTACAAAGCCTGCGAGGTGATTTCGCGGCTGGTGCAACAAGGCCACCGCGTGCGCACGGTGGCGACGTCGTCCGCCCTGCAGTTCATCGGGCCGGCCACGCTCGAGGGACTCACCGGGGCGCCCGTGGCCACCGAACTCTTTGCCGCGGGCGCGGCGCTGGATCACATCGAACTCGCCCGCTGGGCGAACCTCATCCTCGTCTGCCCCGCGACCGCGAACACCTTGAATCGCGCCGCCACCGGCCTCGCCGACGATCTGCCGGGGGCGTTGCTGCTGGCGCGCGAAGCGAACCAGCCGCTGCTCTTCGCGCCCGCGATGAATCCCGCCATGTGGGCCCACCCGGCAACCGTCGCCTCCGTCGCGCGCCTCCGCCATTGGGGCGCGCAATTTATTCCCGTCGGCGAGGGCCGGACCGCCTGCGGTGAGACCGGCGCCGGCCGGCTCGCGGAGCCCGACGCGATCGTCGCCGCCGTGACAGCCGCCCTCACCCCGCCCGGCCGCCGGCTGCGGGTCCTCATCACCAGCGGTGGAACCGCCGAGCCGATCGACGGCGTGCGCGTGCTCACCAACCTGAGCACCGGCCGCACCGGCGCGATGATCGCGGAGCACCTGGCCAAAGCCGGCCACGAGGTGGTGCTCGCCCGGGCGCGTCACGCCACGCCGGCCCAGGGCCGGGTCTGCGAGGAGACGTTCAGCTCCTTCGCCGATCTGGATCGGCTCCTCACGCGACTCCTCGCCGCGAACAATTTCGACGCCATCATTCACGCAGCGGCCGTGAGCGATTTTTCGGTCGAGCTCGTCCCGGAAGCCGGCGCGGATGCGACCGTCGCACCGGGCAAGCTGGATTCCCACACCGCGCGGCTCCTGCGCCTGCGGCCCAATCCCAAACTGATCGACACCCTCCGCGAGCGCAGCCGGCGCCGCGACATCCAGATCGTGGCCTTCAAGCTGACGGATCATGCCACCCCGGCGGCGGCGCAGGCGGAAGTCCGGGAACTGCTCGCGCGCGCCGCGCCCGACTTCGTCGTGCACAACGACCTCGCCGAGCAGACCGACACGAATTTTCCCGCCACCATCCACGGCCGGGACGGCACCTCGACGGCGTGTGCCACGCGCCCCGATCTGGCGGCCGCGCTGGAGCGTTTACTCTCGTCCCAATCCTGACAGCTTCGGCCGGTCCTCTCACCCCATGCTCCTCTGCCTCGACGTCGGCAATACCCAGATCCACGGCGGCGTGTTTGAAAACGACGTGTTGCGCGCCCAGTTCCGCAAATCGACCCATCCGCTGGGCACCGCGGATGAGCTCGGCGTTTTCTTCTCCGCCGTCCTGCGCGAGAATGGCATCGACCCGCGCGCGATCACGCGCACCGCGATTTGCAGCGTCGTGCCGGCGGCCCTCTTCGCCCTGCGCCAGGCCTGCATCTCCTACTGCAAGAGCCAGCCCTTCGTCCTGCAGGCCGGCGTCAAGACCGGGCTGAAGGTGCGCTACCGCAATCCGCACGAGGTCGGTTCCGATCGGATCGCGAATGCCATCGCCGCACTGCAACGCCATCCCGGGCGCGACATCCTCGTCGTCGACTGCGGTACGGCCACGACCTTCGACGTCATCACCGCCACCGGCGAATACCTCGGCGGCGCCATCCTTCCCGGTATCGGCGTTTCGCTTGACTCGCTCGCCAGTAAAACCGCGCGGCTGCCCCGCGTCGAACTGGCCCGGCCGGAGGTCGCACTCGGCCGCAGCACCGTGGAGAGCATCCAGTCCGGCGTCTATCATGGCCACGTCGGGGCCATCCGGCAGATCCTCTCGCTGCTGCAGATCGAGGCCTTTGCCTCCCAGCAGCCGCGGATCATCGGCACTGGCGGCTTCGCCTGGCTCTTCGAAGAGGAAAGCGTCTTCGACGAAATCGTGCCCGAACTCGTCCTCGAAGGACTCAAGTACGCCGAGGGGCTGAACCGCGACGTGCCGCCGGTGGCGTCGTAGATCCAAGCCTTTGGACAGGATGGACAGGAGCTGACCGGACGGTTTGGGCGTGGCGCCGGTCTCCGACCGGCGAAGACCGGACCAAGATCGGAGACAGGATCGACAGGAACCGAGCGCGGATTCACCGGACGCGGCTATCCTGTCTCATCCCTGTTCGATTCCTGTGCATCCTGTCGAAACTGCCTTGGTCCTAGAGTTCGACGATCTGGTTCGTCCGGGCCGAGCGCGTGGCGGCGAGCGAGATCTTCAAAGCGCTGATGCCGTCCTCGATCGTGATCGATGGCGGGCGATCCTGAACCAGGTTCCGGGCGAAGTCCTGCAGTTGCGCGACGAACGCGTTCTCGAAACGTTCCTCGAAACTCGGGATCGTATCGTGCGTCACGGCGTCCTTGGTCAGGATCAGGATCGGCGTCTCGCGATCGTAGCCGATCCGGATCGTGCCCTCGGTTCCGGCGATCTCCGCATAGATTCCGTAACCGTGCACGGCCTTCCGCCCGAGGTTCACCATGCCGATGCAGCCGCTCTTGAAACGCAGGTTGGCCAGCGCGCTGTCCCAGTCCCCGATCGGCTTCATCTCGGGATAGGCGAGGACGCCGGCCGTGCTGTACACGCTGGCCACATCGCCCATGAACCACCGCGCGAGGTCGAAATCATGGATGCCCATGTCGACGAACAACCCGCCGCTGTTCTCCGGCCGCAGATAGTCGAGCGGCGGCCGGACCTGATCCTTCGAGGTCGCCGTGAACACGCACGGCTCGCCGATGACGCCAGCGAGGATCTTTTTCTTCGCGGCCGCATAGCCGGAGTCAAACCGGCGCATGAAGCCGAGTTGGAAGAACACCCCTTGCTGCGCGATGGCCGCCTGCATCCCGAGCGCGTCTTCGAGCGTCACCGCCGGGGGCTTCTCGCAGAAAATCGCCTTCTTCGCCGCGGCGGCCGCGATCACGACCTCGCTGTGTCGCTTCGTCGGCGTGACCACCACGACGGCATCGACATCGGGATCCGTCACGAGGTCCTGGAAATTCGCATACGCCTTCGCCACGCCGAGTTCGAGGCGGGCCGCCTCGACGGCGTCGGGCCGGAGATCGGAAATGGCCGTCAAGGTCACGCCGGGCACGCGTCCCGAGAGGTAGCGACCGTAGGCCAGGCCCATCCGACCCAGGCCCACCAGGCCGACATTAATTTTGGATTTCCCCCGCAGCGTGCTCATAGGCCGCCACGATGCCCTCCTCCGCACCCACGCCGCCACGAAAAACGGTGGCTCGGAGCAGACTTCGACCGCATGGACCGGACCCGAGCCGGGGATTAGCCGGATTCCCCCGAATAGATCCTGTCCATCGCCCGGAATCCTCTCCGGTGAATCCTGTCCAACTCCGGAAGTAGCTAGAATGCCTTGGGCTTCGCGTCGGGCGCCAGCGGGCTGACGTAGGGGCGACCGTTGGTCTTGGCGGCGAACTCGTCCTTGATCGCCTGCACGACCGCCCGGTTGCCGAGCAATTCCACCGCCGTGGCGGCGAGGACCTTGGCGGCGGTAAGCATGCCCTTGTGTCCGACCGCGTGGGCCGCGCAGGCGGTCTGCACCCAGTGGTGCGCCGGGGTTCCGATGGGCCGCACCGCGACGCCGAGTTCGGCGAGCGGCGCCACCGCGGCGACCTCGCCGATGTCCGACGAGGCGGTGTTCCCGTTCCCCGGAGTATAGGGCATGACGGAGGCCGCGAGCCCCACGGGGGCGGCATTGAGTTCCTGCTGCAGTTCGCGCGCGAAGGCGGTGTCTGCGGCATCGAACGCCGGCGCCCCAATCCGCGTGAACTGATCCTGCATCACCCGGCTCAGCGCGTCGTTCGGCAGCACCTCGCGGCCGGAGAAAAGCAGCGTGAACTGCACCCGCGTCTCCGTCGCCAGCGCGGCGCCCGCGCCGACTTTCTTCAGCCGCGCGATCATCTCGTTCACGCTCTCGCCGCTCACGTCGCGGACCCAGTAGTCGCCCTTGGTGTAATCCGGGATTACGTTCGCCGCTGCACCGCCACCGGTGATCCGACGATGCATCCGGGCCGTCGGCCGGATGTGCTCCCGCATCAAGGCCATCCCGTGATCAAACAGCACCAATGCATCGAGCGCGCTGCGTCCAAGCCACGGTGACGACGCGGCATGGGCCGACCGGCCAAAAAATTCCACGTCCACGGCCGCGGCCGCGAGTCGGGCGCGGTTCACCACGCGGTTCTGATCGTCGGGATGCCACGCGAGCACCGCATCGACGCCTTGAAAAGCCCCCGCGCGGATCATGAAAGTCTTGCCGATCATGACCTCCTCCGCCGGCGTGCCGAAGAGCTTGATGGTGCCGGGCAGCTTCCGCGCCACGCGTTCGCGGTTCGCGGCCACTGCCGCCGCCACCGAGGCCGTGCCCAGGAGATTGTGCCCGCAGGCGTGACCCGGACCATCCGCCACGACCGGTTCGCGCTTCGCCTTGCCCGCGGCCTGCGAGAGCCCGGGCAGCGCGTCGTATTCGGCCATGAGCCCAATCACCGGACTCCCGGATCCCGCGACCGCCACGAAAGCGGTCGGCTGGCCGCCGGCGCCCCAGGTGATCTGAAATCCCTCCTTCGCCAGCGCAGCGGCGAGCGCGGCCGAGGACTGTTTCTCCTGCAACGCGAGCTCCGGCTGCTCCCAGATCGTTTGCGCCAGCGCTTCCCATTGGACGCGCGAGGCATCCAGGTAGGCATCGGTCTCATGGGGCTGCGCCTCCGCCGCTCCCGCCATGGCGAGGCCCATCAGCATCGCGGCCCAACCCTGAACCAAACGACGCGCCCACTTCGACCTGCCCGCTCCGACCGATCGCCTGTCGCACCTGCGACCAGGAATTGGTCGAACGGAATCCGCGGGCCGGAACTCGATCGGGGCGAGAGGGATGCTCATGGCGCAACCTAGCGGCCCGTCGAAACGCCCCGCAAGCCCGGTCGGCGCCCGGTCATCGGCGGCCAAAGTCCAGCCTTCGGGCCACGAGCAATTCGGTGTCGCAGGTGCGACACCGAATTGCTCGCGCAGCAACCAGCGGGTGAGGAGGCGGCGCACGTTCCCCGGCAGGAGTCCCGGATCCGTCCGATTGCCGTGTCTGCGACAATCGACAGCTCATTGTCACATCGCGGTGACAGCCGAGGACCGGCCTTGACCCGCTCTTTCGACCGCTACCGGGTAGCGGCCTTTCGCCCGTCAACACCCGCAGCTCCATGCCCGGAATTTCTCGCTCCCGTCGAACGCGCCGCCAGCCCAGGGCCGCGTTCCTCCTCGCCGCCGTTCTCGCCGTCCTCGCCGGCCCTCCGATGGCCGCCGCCGAATCGATTCAGCCGCGCGTGATCACGGAGCCGACCAAGCACGACACGGACGATCCCGCCATCTGGATCAACCGGGCCCACCCGGCCGCGAGCCTGGTACTCGGCACCGACAAGGACGCGGACGGCGCGCTCTATGTCTTCGGCCTCGATGGCAAAATTCATCGCGACAAGGTCATTCGCGGCCTCGTCCGTCCGAACAATGTCGATGTCGCCTACGACGTCATGCTCGGCGGCCGAAAGGTCGACCTCGCCGTGGTCACGGAGCGTTACGCCCACCGTCTGCGCGTCTACCGGTTGCCGGACATGGCACCCGTGGACGGCGGCGGGCTGCCGGTCTTCGAGGGCGAACTCGCCCGCGACGGCATGGGCGTCGCCCTTTACACGCGGGCTTCAGACGGCGCCCTTTTCGCCCTCGTCAGCCGCTCAGACTACCAGGCGCCGCGTCAGGGCTATCTGCATCAATATCGACTCGTCGACGACGGCACCGGCACGATCCGGGCGATCTTCACGCGCTCGTTCGGCACCTGGAGCGGACAGAAGGAAATTGAGGCCATCGCCGTGGATAACGAACTCGGCTACGTGTACTACAGCGACGAGAACCACGGCATCCGGAAATACCACGCCGACCCGGCCGCCGACGACGCCGACGAGGAACTGGCGGTCTTCGGCCGCGACGGCTTCACCGAGGACCGCGAGGGCATCTCGATCTATAAATTTCCGAACGGCACCGGCTACGTCCTCGTGTCCGATCAGCAGAGCAACACGTTTCGCGTCTTCCCGCGCGAGGGCCTCGCGGGCCGGCCCCACGACCATCCCCTGCGGAAGATCGTTCCGCTCGCCACGCTTGAAAGCGACGGCAGCGATGTCACCTCGGCCGCGCTCTCGCCGGTTTTTCCGGGCGGGCTCTTCGTGGCGATGTCCCATGGCCGGGTCTTCCACTTCTACGCCTGGGCCGATCTCGCCGGCGCAGATCTGAAATCGGCCGGCAGACCTTAGACGGGATCGGGCATGAGAAACCGCGCAGAGGCGAACTTTGTGGTCCGCGGAGTAATCGAGTGGAGCAATGAAGACGTTTCTGGCTTCGAATCTCCACCTTGAGCGAGCCGGGCTTGAGCCGAAATTCAGGAAGCCATGAATCGACCCAACTTCACTTCCTGGCCTTCCCGTTCCTCCTGTTCCAGTGCGACGGCTCCACTCGGTGTACTCGGTGGTTAAGCTCGGGGTTCTTTAAACCACCGAAGGCACAGAAGGCATGGAATGATCCGCCTTCGATCGCCAAGCGCTTGGGACCTCGCGGCGGGAGCGGCGGGACGGCATCGAGCTGAGCAGTGAAGAGGTCCCTGCCCTCACCGGCAGGGCTACCCCGGTCAGGCGCGTTGCAGTATGGGGCGGCCCGATTCGACCACGAAGGACGCCCGCGTCTGCAGTGGCGCGCCCCGGCGTCGGATATACGGCACCGTGCGAAAATCCGTCCGCCAGGCTCCCGGCGTCACGTCGCAACTCACATAGCCGCGCTCGCGATTGTGGAACTTCACCCAGGGGTTTTCCGCCAGCAGCGCGTCCTGCGTGGGCGATCGTTCCATCCCGTCGCCGCCCGAGGTGATGGACGTGCCGACAAACTCCGTGCCGACGCTCTTCGACTCCTGACGGTCAAAGTCGACCAGCAACTCGTTTGCCCAGTTGGTGTGGATGTCGCCGGTCAGTACCACCGGGTTCGCGATCCGCCGATCCTGCAGATGTCGCAGGAGCTTCCTCCGCTCGATCTCGTAGGCGCCCCACTTGTCCATGCTGAGACCCACGTCGGGGCCGGCGACCGTGTCGACGCGGGCCAGCAGAACCTGCTGGGCGAGGACGTTCCAGGTCGCGGCAGACGCGGTCAACCCGCTGAAAAGCCAGTCCCGCTGGCGGTCGCCCATGATCGTCGCCTGCGGATCGAGCAGCGCGGGCCCGGGCGGTTTGACGCCGCCGCCTTGCGGCTGATCGGTCCGATACTGCCGCGTGTCGAGGACGTGAAACGACGCGAGCCGGCCGTAGTTGAGCCGACGATACAGCAGCATGTCGGGCCCGGTCGGCAGCGCGCTGCGCCGGAGCGGCATGTGCTCGAAATACGCCTGGTAGCCCGCCGCACGGCGCCGGAGGAAGCCGGCGGTCGTCATCCGCTCGGGAAACTCGGGGATCGCATTCGCGTAGTCGTTCGCGACTTCATGATCGTCCCACGTCACGATCCACGGCGCCATCGCATGCGCCGCCTGCAGCGCCGGATCAGATTTATAGACGGCATAGCGGGCGCGATAGTCGTCGATCGTGAAGATCTCCGGCGTGCCATGCGGCCGCACCGCCTGCGCTTCGTCGCCCCGCTCGTAGATGTAGTCCCCGAGGTGCACGATCAAATCGAGATCCTCGCGCGCGAGGTGCTCGTAGGCGGTGAAGTAGCCCGTCTCGTACTTCTGGCACGAGACGAACGCGAAGCGCAGCCGCTCCGCGATCACGCCCGCCGCCGGCATCGTCCGCGTGCGTCCCTTCGGGCTGATCGCCCCACCGGCCTTGAACTGATACCAATACCAGCGGGCGGGTTGCAGGCCCTCGACCTCCACGTGAACCGAATGCCCCCAGGCGGCGTTGGCCACGGCGGTGCCCTGCTGGACCACGCGGGTCATCGCCTCGTCCTCCGCCACCTGCCAGGCCACGTCCACCGAATCGGCACCCAGGCCGCCGCCGGGTTCGAGCGGCCGGGGAGCCAGGCGCGTCCACAGTACGACGCCGTCAGGAGTCGGATCGCCGGACGCGACGCCAAGGCTGAATGGATCAGTCTGGAAGCGCGGCGCGGCGCCGACCGCGCCGGGCGCACGGTTGGAGCACCAGGCAGCCGCGGCGAACGACAGGGCGCCGCGAATGAACGTGCGGCGGGGCAACGGCGCGGACTGGCCGGCTAGGGGGAACAGGGGCGAGGACATAAGCTGGGGAGGTTGCGATGCTCGGAACGATCAAC
>CAINHV010000410.1 GCA_903848965.1 uncultured Opitutia bacterium
CGGGCCACAAAGTTCGCCTCATCGCAATTTCCTACTGCGCGGTTCCGGCTAAGATGGTCCGCTCCCCGGTCCGGCGCCGGACGTCCGCGGGCGCTTCAAGGCCACCTGCCAGACGAGAAAGATGAACGCCGCCTGAAACGGCAGGCGCAGCCAGAGCGCGAGCGGCGACACCTCGAGGCCAGGCATCCGGCCCTGCAGCGCGACGTGCAGGTTGGCGGGGAAGATCGCGATCAACAGGGCGATCAATCCCCAGCCCGCCATCCGGCGGAACCGCGGCCACAGCAGGCCCGCGCCTCCCGCGATTTCGGCGGCCCCGCTGATGAGGTTCATCGCTTCCGGCCACGGCAGCCACGGTGGCATCATGCCGAGGTAGATCGCCGGATCGCGAAAATGATTCGCCCCGGCCACGATGAAGAACCCCGCCACGACCCACGTCAGGAACCCGGCGCCAACCCGCTGACTCATGTTGTCACCGGCGGCAGCGCGCGTCCGCCGAACAGCTCGCGCAGTTCGCTCCAGGCTTTGTTAAGGCCGGCGGGTTTAACGCCGGATAAAAGGTAACTCCGGGCCAGCGCCTCCTCGTGGCCGCGATAGCGCGGTGGCAGGAGAAAGACCGTCCGATCGTCCCGATTCGAAATCTCGGAGAAAAATGCCCCCCGACCCACGGCGAGCTCAGCGGGCTTGCCCGGCACCACCGCGGTCCGCACCGGCACCCACGGCCACGGGCGGTAAAAGAACTCCAGCCCGCCTTCGGTCCGCTGCACGAGCCGGCCATACGTCCGGACTGGGACCCCGGGGAAGTGCGCCCCGGCGAAGAGATGGTTGTCATTCTCGCGCGGCGTGAACCGGCGCGAGCGAAGCGTGAAAAAGTCCCAGCAGAACACCGAACCGAACACCGTCAGGCGAAAGGCCCAGCCGGCGAGCAGGTACGCCGTCACGATCACGATCAGCGAGAGCAGCGCCCCCGCCCAGGGGTTCAGCGCCGCCGTCAGCGTCACCAATCCCATCAGTGCCGTCCGCGCCGTCTTCAGGACCGCGTCAATCGCGCCCCACGGACTGAGGAGAATCAGGACGTTGATGGAATGCGACGCCAGCCACACGACCGCGTACACGGCCAGCGCCCCGGGCAGGGCGAGCGCGGTAAGGAGCCACGATCCATCGATCGCGCCGAGCTGGATCGCTGCGAGTCCGCTGGCGGTCAGCACCGGGCCGGCCACGGCGGGCGCCGGGTTCACCAGGATGTCCATGAAAGTGCTGACGGCCGACGGAATGACCGCTCCGGCCACGACGATCCCGCTGAGCTTGTTCTCGGTCGCCTCCAGAATATCGAACGGTTTCTTGAACCCCGCCGGCAGCGCCGTGCCAAGCATGTCTTTGACGGCACAGGCGGCCACAATGAGGAGGAGCGGAACCCAGATTTTCACCTGCGCGTACCAGGGGAGCGCCGCCCGGGCGGCGGCGTCCCGGGCCGTCGCCCATTTGTAGGCACCAAATGCGCCGGTGCCGAGCAGGGGCGAGATGGCAATGCCCGTGACCGTCGAAACCGCCGCGGCGATCGGTGCCGCGGGCGATCGATCCGCCGGGGCGGACGCCGGCTTGGTGCTGGTAGCCGCAAACGCAAACGGTCCGACGACGGCAGTGATGAATGCGGCAATCAACAGGAGCAGCACGGGGCGCTTCATGGATCCAATCCTTGGACCAATCCCCGCCCGGAGGGAAACTGTTTCGCGCGGCCCGCGGTTACGTTCGTAGTTCC
>CAINHV010000411.1 GCA_903848965.1 uncultured Opitutia bacterium
GATGGACAGGAGGTCGGGGGAGGATGAGACAGGACCCGGTTCCGGTCCATCTTGTCCACGGCTTGGAATTGGGGCGTGGCACGGGTCTCCCGACCCGTGGAGACCGTGACGCGAGGCGGATCCGTTTTCATGGGTCAGGAGACCCATGCCACTCGAGCCCGGCATTCGGAGTTAGACAGGATTTACAGGACGCAGAACAGGATGGCCAGATCGTGAGGTTCCCGTCCGGTGAATCTCCGGCTCCGGTCCTTTCCATCCGGTCTCCGATTCTTGTCTCTCCTGCCCTCGGTTTGGATCCGGCCGGGCCGGAGCGCAGCAAGACTGCGCCCTTACGAAAACGGGTGCGATTGATGCACTGCCTCAGCCGAGAACGGCCTTGAGCACCTTGCCGAGATCGGTGACGCGATACGGTTTCGTGAGATAACCGCAGAAGCCCTTCTCGAGGAACTGCCGGGCCATTTCGTCGTTGTCGTAGCCGCTCGCGACGATCGCGCGGACCTCGGAATCGAGCTGCTTGAGCGCGAAGAAGCATTCTTCGCCGCCCATGCCGCCAATCACCGTCAGATCCATGATCACGGCATCGTACGGCCGCCCGATGTTCTGATACCGCTTGTAGAGGGCGATCGCCTCGTCGCCGTTCTTCGCGAGGTCGTACTTGTAGTCGAGGCTCTGCAGCATGGTCGCGGTCAGGGCAGAAATGTTCGGGTCGTCGTCCATGAACAACACCCGGCCGGTGCCGAAGCGCAGCGAGGCGGCGCGACGGGCCTGGATCTCGACGGGCTTGTCGGCCTTCGGGAAATAAACGGTGAAGGCCGTGCCCACGCCAATCTGCGTATCGAGGCCGATCTGGCCGCCGTGCTTGCGGGCGATCGAGAGGACGGTGGCGAGGCCAAGGCCGGTGCCGTGCTTCTTCGTGGTGAAGAACGGATCGAAGATCTTATCGACGTGCTCGGGCTTGATGCCGCTGCCGTTGTCGCGGACCTCGAATTCCACGTATTCGCCGGCGGGCAGGGCGGGCACTTGGTTGTCCGTCAGGGTGATGTTGCGCGCGCGAATCTGGAGCCGCGGCTTGTGCGGCGGCGGGGGCATCGCCTGCAGGGCGTTCACGATCAGGTTCTGGAAGACCTGCAGGATCTGCGCGCGGTCGACCAGCACCGGCTCCGTGCCTTCCGGCACTTCGAGGGTCACCTCGGCGTTGGACGCCGCGGCGGCGATCTTGAGCGAGTCGGCGAGGATTTCCTTCGCCGGGCACACGGTCTCCGTGCCGGATCCGCCCTTGGCGAAAGCCAGCAACTGCTTCGTCAGTCCCTTTGCGGTCATACAGGCCTGTTCGGCGTCGCCGAGCGCGGTGTAGTCGCGGTTGTCTTTGGCCAGGGAGACCGCGCCGAGAATCGTGGTCAGCAGGTTGTTGAAATCGTGCGCGATGCCGCCGGCGAGCAGACCGAGCGATTCGAACCGGTTTGCCTTCACCAGTTCCTCGGGCGTGAGGGACATCTCCTCCGGGTCGCGGAAAATGATGACGACGCCGCGGGCCTTGCCGTCCGGCCCGAAGGCCGCGCGCGCGGTCCAGACCACCGGCGTCGGGGCCGTGCCGGGGGGCACCGACCCTTCGGCGGGCAGGAGGGCATCGTCGCTGATGAGCGGCAGGGGCTGATCCGCGGACAGCGCCCGATCGACGGGATCGTCGCTCGGCCGCTGGCTCTGGCGATTCACCAGGCGAAGGTAGTCGCCCACCAGATGTCCGCCCGCCTGATCGCCGGTCACATGGAGCAACCGCGCGGCGGTGGCGTTGACGAAGATTACTTTTCCGTGCGCATCCGCGATGACCACACCCTCGGCCAGCGTGCTGAAGGCCTCCTGGGTGAGGACGGCGGGCAGGGCGCCTTCGCCGGCAAGCGCCGCGGCCGGCAGGGCGCAGGCGAAGCCGACGACGCGCGCCAGCTCGCGCTTGCGCGTGAGGGTACGCTGGGCGCCGAAAAGCACGGGCACTGGCTTGCCGTCCTTGCCGCGCAGCTTCACCGGCTCCAGCACGGTGTCCTGTCCGGGTGCGCGCGCCAGGAGCCATGCCTCCACGCCGGCGGCGGCCTCCGCCGGCGGGAGCGCGGCGGCGAACGAGGCAGCCTCCGGTGCGAGCTCGCCCTCCTCGTAGCCGAGGAGCGCTTCCCACGCGGGAGAAAACCAGAACACGCCGTGGCTGAAATCGAGTTCGAACGCGGCCAGCGGTCCGTCCTCACTGAGGTCCTGCAGCCGCGCGTCGTTGGTGACCAGCGTTTCTTCGAGTTCCTTGCGCTCGCCGATGTCGAGATGCAGCCCGACCACGCGCTCCAACTCGCCGGCGGCGCTCACCTGCTGGACGCCCGTGCACTGGACCCACGCCCAGTGGCCCCGCTGGTGTTTCATCCGAAACTCGACGTTGAAGGGGCGAATGCCCGTCGTGACCTTGCGTCCGACTTTGTCCGGCGCCGCACCGGAGTCGTCGGGATGAATGAGCTGGTGCCAGGTTTCGAGTGTGTCCGGCAACTCCGCGACGGCATAGCCGAGCATTTTCTTCCAGGTCGGCGAAAAATAGACGCGGCCCGCCGCGAGCTGGAGATCGAAGAAGCCGGCTGGACCATGCTGGCCCAGCAGCTGGAGGGCCGCGGTGCTGGCATCGTCGGTTCCGGCGACAGGGGCCAACGTGGCCGGCGGCGGTTGCACGGTGGCGACGTAGCCCAGCGTGGCGCCCGGGACTTTTTCGAGGCGCACCAGCATTTCGCGCGGCGCGGCCTCGCGGGGCTGGACGTTCAGGACAGTCGCGCGGTCGAGCGTGCTCGCGAGCACGACCTCCCACTGCACTTCGAGAAACTCCGGATCGTTCGAAACCACCTCGAAGGTGAAGAGCGACGCGAAGGCCTCGCCGGCGAGTTCGTTTTCACCGGTTTGCCAGAGGCGGCGGGCCGAGGCGTTGGTCGAGATGATCCGGCCGGTCGGATCGAGGACCACGACGGCGCAGAAATTGGCGAAAACATCCGCGCCGGCAGACTGACCGGCACCGTTCTGTGATGTGGCAGCAGGATCGTTCACACCCGCGCGGCAGTGAGCCATCGTTCGGTGCGTTTGGCGAGAAAATCGAGGAAGACCGGGTGGTCGTTCAGGCAGGGGATCTGCGTAAACGACTCGCCGCCCGCCCCGAGGAAGCTCTCCCGGCCCTCCTGCTGGATCTCCTCCAGCGTCTCGAGGCAGTCGGCCGTGAACGCGGCGCAGATGACCAGCAGCCGTTTGATGCCGACTTTCGGGAGGCGTTCGAGTTCCTGATCGGTGTACGGTTCCAGCCACGGTTCGCCCGCGAGTCGGGATTGAAAGGAGACCGAATACCGATCGGCCGGGATGCCGGCGCGAGCGGTCAACTCGCGGGTGGTCGCGTAGCACTGCGCCCGATAGCACGTGGCGTGCGCCGGGGAACACGTGTTGCAGCAATCCGGGACCGTGAGGCAGTGCGCGTGCGAACTGTCGCCCTTGCGCATGTGCCGGGCCGGGAGTCCGTGGTAGGAAAAGAGCAGGTGATCGTGCGGCTGGGCGAGATACGGCGCCGCGACGGTGTGCAGGGCGGCGATGTAATCCGCGTCGGCGTAAAACGGCTGGACGGTCGTGACTTTCAGGCGCGGGGCCTGGGCGGCGACCTCCTCCATCACCCGGACGACCACGGTTTCCCAGGACGACATCGCGTAGTGCGGGTATTGCGGGAAGAGCAGCAGTTCCTCGACTCCGTCGGCGGCAATTTTCCCCACCACGCTCGCGATCGAGGGATTGCCGTAGCGCATGGCCAGATAAACCGGCGTCTGCGCCCCGAGCTTGGCCGCCAATCCATCGCGCACCCGGCGGGAAATCGACAGCAACGGCGAGCCTTCCTTCGTCCAGACCTGCTCGTAGGCATGCGCCGATTTCTTCGCGCGAAACGGCACGATGATCCCGTTGACTAGAATGGATCGGAAGGGCTCGCCCGGTCGATCGATCACGCGTTCGTCGCCCAGGAACTCCCGCAGGTATCGGCCGACGTCGGCGGGTGCGGTGCTGTCGGGTGAGCCCAGGTTGACGAGAAGAACGGCGCGTTTCGGCATAAGTGGATTTTGGCTCCGCAAAGACCCTACGTTTTTCGCTTGTGGGCGAAAAGCCAGCGGAAACCTGAGGCAGGTCGCGGTAGAAGCGGCTCTGCGCTGGTCAGGCGGAGGACGTTCTCAGTGCGATTTGGCCGGAGTGGGGAACGCCCGCGGCTGCTTGGGTGCTCGCCGCCTCGCCACATCGGGGATGGCGCGAACACCTGTTGCCTTGCCGCAGAAATTCCCAAGGTTTTCGCGGAGCAAAACCTATGACTACTCCGCGCAAGCCGGTCCTGTTGGTAATCCGTGATGGTTGGGGCAGGAACCCCGATCCCGCCCAGAATGCGACCAACGCCGTCTTCCAGGCGAAGAAACCGTGCGACGACCTGCTGCACGTCCGCTCTCCGCACACGCTGATTCGCGCGTCCGGCCTCGATGTCGGCCTGCCCGACGGAGTGATGGGCAACAGCGAAGTGGGCCACGAGAACATCGGGGCGGGTCGGATCGTCGATCAGGAACTCGTCCGGCTGAACAAGCTGTTCTCCGACGGCCTGCTCGCGGGCAATCCGGTCTGGCGCGCCGCGATCGACCGCGTGAAGTCCCGGCCCGGGTCGAAACTTCATCTGATGGGGATCGTGAGCGACGCCGGCGTGCATGGCATGCTGGAGCATCTTTACGGGATACTGCGGCAGGCGAAGGCCGATGGCCTGCGGCCGGGGCAGGTGTTCATCCATGCGTTCACCGACGGCCGCGACACGCCGCCCTTCAGCGGACTCGGCTACGTGAAGCAGGTCGACGAACAGTGCCGGGTGATCGGTCTCGGCCAGATTGCCAGCGTATGCGGACGGTTCTGGGCCATGGATCGCGACAACCGCTGGGAACGCGTGAAGCAGGCCTACGACATGCTCAGCGGACGATCAGCGATGATGACCGCGTCGAATGCCGCCGCAGCCGTCCAGCAGTATTACGACAAGCCCCTCAGCGAAACCCAGAAGGGCGACGAGTTCGTGGGCGCGACGTGGATTGTCGACGGTGAACGGAAACCACTCGCCACCCTCCAGGACGGCGATGCCGTCCTGTTCTACAATTATCGCGGCGATCGGCCGCGAGAAATCACGAAGGCGTTCGTGCTGGACGATTTCAAGGGCTTCGATCGGGGCGCCAAGCTGGACCTCTACTACGCGACCATGACGGAGTATGAGAGCGGGCTGCCCGTGCAGGTGATTTCGCCGAAGCCGGCGGCGCTGAAGAACATCCTCGGGCGCGTCGTGAGCGATGCCGGCATCGCTCAGTTTCGGTGCGCCGAGACGGAGAAGAACCCGCACGTCACCTTTTTCTTCAACAATTACCGCGGCGATCCGTTTCCTGGTGAGGAACGCGCGTGCCCGGCGAGCCCCAAGGTTCCGACCTACGACATGCAGCCGGAGATGTCCGCGACGGACGTCACCCGCGAGGCCAAGGCGGCAATCCTCTCTGGCAAGTACGGCCTGATCGTCGTGAACTTCGCGAATCCCGACATGGTCGGGCACACCGGTTCGCTGCCAGCCGCGGTGAAGGCGGTCGAGGCGACGGATCGCGGGGTGGGCGAACTGCTGGCGGCGCTGGAGAGCGTCGGTGGGCGCGCCATGATCTTTGCCGATCACGGCAACTGCGAACAGATGTGGGACGCGGAGAACAACTGCCCGCACACCTCGCACACGCTAAACCCGGTCGAGGTCTTCATCGTCGGCGAGGGGTTTGTCGCGGGAAAAACCCAACTTCGCGCTGGAGGGCGTCTGGCTGACATCGCTCCGACCGCGCTCCAACTCATGGGGCTGCCCAAGCCCGTCGAGATGACGGGCGAGAGCCTGATTCTCGCCTAGGACTTGGGCGGAGGGGCGCAGTCTTGCGGCGTGCCTCCGAACCGGATCCGAATGCCCTTCCGGGCGCAGCCAAGTCTTCGCTCCTCTCAAAAAGATCTTTGGCCCGAGTGCTCGGGAGACCCGTGCCACCCTCGGAGCCGGGTAACGTATGACCTGGATTCCGAGGTTGGCATCGTAGCCCGCGGCGTGAGCAGCGGGACGGCTTTAAGCGAAGCAAGGAAGAAGTCCCTGCCCTTTCGGGCAGGGCTACGCCGAACCGATTGACTTAGGAACCCAAGTATTCCGTTACAAGTTGGCCTGGTCGCAAGGGCCGGCGCTACTCGCGGCGGTCGCCTGGGGCCTCGACGATCACTCGGATCGAGTCGAGTCGCACGCGGCCCTGCTCGATGGCGGCCTGGGTGGAGGTGAGTTGCTGGCGGGCGAGTTCGATCTCGGCGGGCCGCACGTGATCGTTGATCCGTCCGAGGTCGACCAAGCGTTGCAGGTCGGCCGCGAGCACGGTCGTGGCCCGCGCGAGGGCGGCGGTCTTCAGGACCTGCGTGTGCGCCTCGGCGAATTTCGTGGAGGCCTCGATCATCGTCTTGAGCATCGCGGGATTGAATCCCTTCCGCTCGAGGAAGCGCTGGATCGTCCCGTCCTCGAAGTCCTCGGCGAGGGCGGCGGCCGGCCGCGCGGCGGTGAGGTCGTTGCCGCGCACGTCGGTGAGGACCCGAATCGGCGTCGGGGCGAGAAACTGATCCACATGCCAGCGCGTCTCGGCCACGGTCTCGAGTACGTAGATCGCCTCGAGGAGGAGGTTGGGCGTCGGCGCACGCAGGAACCCGAACGCCGTTGTCCCGGCTTTTGAGTCCACCAGCAGATCGATCGCGTCCTGCACCAGCGGATGATCGGGCGAGACGAAGCGAATGTCCTCGCGGACAATCGCGCGCTGCCGGTCGAACGTCGCCAGCATGCCGTCCGCCGGAATCGACGGGAATCCCTCGATGTAGGCGTGGCTCGGGTCGAGGAAAACATCGCCTTCCTCGTGCTCCTTGAGCCGGACGCCGAAGTGATCGAGCAGGTCGAGGAGGAACTGTCGCAGGAACGGATCGCGGTCCACAGTCCGCACGCGTTCGATCACGCCAGCGGCGATCTCCGGGTTGAAGGAATTGAGTTCGAGTAGCCGATCCCGGCCGGCCTTCATCTTTTGGGAGAGTTGGCGGCGGAACTCCGCCGTCTCCACGATGAACGCATCCAACTCGGGCCGGCCGACCTTCGCGCTGCCGCCGTACGCGAGAGCGAGTTCCAGCAGCCGGGTGCGGAACATTTCCTGGTAATCGTTGCCGCCGTGCAGCGGGGATTCGAAGGCGTCGAGCCCGCGATGATACCATTCGACGACGGCTTCCTCGGCGCTGTTGGCGAGGTAGGGGACGTGAATGCGGATCGTTTCCGTCTGGCCGATGCGATCGAGCCGGCCGATGCGCTGCTCGATCAATCCCGGGTTCAGCGGAAGATCGAAGAGCACGAGATGGTGGGCGAACTGGAAATTGCGGCCTTCGCTGCCGATTTCCGAGCAGAGCAGGAGCTGGGCGCCGTCCGGCTCTGCGAACCAGGCCGCGTTCCGGTCGCGCTGGACGTACCGGTTCTTTTGCAGTTGCTAACTCGTAGAGAATCCTTGCAATCTCTGCGCCCCCAGTTGTTTCAGGAAGTTCTGCACATTTAGCGCTTAACGCCGCCCTGACTTGTGGGTTCTGAAGTTGGCGCACCTTTGCAGAAATATCTGTTAAATCTGCTTGATCGGCACGGAGTGCAAAGCCAAAGTCATGGCACCACTTGGCGCGGGCATCTTGATCATCGGTCCCACGAATATTTGAGACAAAGACTGTTGGCACCAACGCCGGGAGCAGTTCGTGGACACCGTTGTAACCAGTCGCGCAAACGCTGGCATCAAATGCGTGAAGAACTTTGGCTAGCGGGAAGTAGCGAACCACCCGGATATCTAGCC
>CAINHV010000412.1 GCA_903848965.1 uncultured Opitutia bacterium
CGCACCGAGCGATCGCCGGACAACTTGGTAGCCCACCGCGACGGGCCCCACGGACGAGCGCGGATCGAGGCTGGTCCCGCGCCCCTGCGTGAAGAGTCGAAGCCAGACACCTTGCGATCCAAAGCGGGCGCGATCGAAGGGGCTGGAAACTGTGCCACGCCAAGATTCGGAGATCGGCTTCGGATTCGCGCCAGCGTGCTGCCACAGGCCCGCGGAGGCGCCGGCGGGCGCGCTCGGGATAGAGGCTGCGAACCAGACCTGGCCATCGTCGCGCGAGAGCGCCGAGGAGAGATCGCGGGAGACTAGATCCAACACCGCCAAGGCGCGGGCCTCGCCATTGATGCGGCCCGTCGTGCGCGACCAGAAGGCGGAGGCATTCGCGGTGACTACGACCATGTACGCCGCGAGCAGTGCCGTGATGCCTGCGGCCACCAGAAGTTCGATTAAGGTGAAACCTCGTACCGGGTTAGCGCGGGCGAACGCCCCGGGACCGATCCCACGCGCCGCGCGCCCGGCGCAAAGCTGGAACCTTCGTTTCATCGGGTGATGACTCCCGTCAGCAGAACGGCCTCCTGCTGACCTCTGAGGGCCGGCTTGATCCTCTCCGGCTGCGTCGAATCGGTCTCCGGTCCGAAGGCGGGCCAGCGAACCACCGCGAAATAGTTCGCCGCAAAGGCGGATTCACTCCCCTCGTTCGCGGGGCCGCCAAGATCGAGCCGAACCAATTCGATGACAAAGTGACGCTCGAGGAGATGGTCATCCCAAACGGGGTCCGCATAAGAGCCAACGGTGGTTCCATCCCGCGAGGCGAAGAGTAGCTGCGAATCCGTCCGCGGATCACCGAAAGGCGAAGCGGGGGCCCGGAGCAAGACGTTGACGGGTTCAAGCGATCCGGCGCGTGCCACGCGGGTCTGCAATTCGATCCGAATCAGATCGCCGAGATGGGCGGCCAAGGACGCGTCGGTCGTGGATCCGGTCGACGCCACCGACGCCGTGAGCAGACCAGTTAAAGTCGTCACCCCAAACGCGAAGAGGGCAATCGCGGCGATGACCTCAATCAGGCTGAAGCCGGGAACGGGAGTGCACGCCGCCCGGCGCGCAGCGCGATTCGCTTTCGGTGTCATGGCGAGGCGAAGACGGTCTCCTCGGGCAACACCACGGATCCATTCAGCCGAATCAGGATCGAGCGGGTCGGGACGCTCGTTCCGGAATCGCCGGAATCCCGCGCGACGACGACCCTGCCGCCGCCCATGATGTCTCCGGGCTGAAACGAGCCGTCCGGTCGGAACTCCATAAACAGGATACGGCTGGCGGCGCGGAGGGTGGATTCGATCGGCAGCCCGGCGGTGGTTCCAATCGTCAGCTGCGAGGCCGCGGGCGAAATCGTTCCCACCGGCGATCCCGGAGATGCCGGCGGAACGATGATGAATCCCCGGGGCAGCCGCTGCGGTTCGGCGCTGGGCATCCATTCGCCCGTGCCTGCAGCATCGGCGTGAAGTACCTGGAGCATTCGGAGATGATTCCCGGAATCGGTCGCCGGCGAACCGACGAAAACCACGAGCCGGGTTTCGGTTTGCCGGGCAACGGCAGTCGCCCGTGCCTGGCTCAGGAGCGTGCCCACGAGGTGTTGCGCGGTTGCCAGTCCACTCCGGGAACGATCCCACCACGCCGTTCCGAGACCGGCCGCCACGGCTGCAATCAGGGATATGACCAGCAGGACCTCCAGCAGCGTGAAGGCGGCCGCGTCGAGTCGATGAACCCCGTTTGCAGGAGGCATCTTCATCGCCAGCTCAGGATCAAGTCGTCCGCGGTCGTCGCACCGGGACCCGCCGTGTAGAAGATGACCCCCGCGCGAATCGCAGCGGCACTCGTGCCTTCACCAAGACCCGGCGGACTCAGTTCCGGTCCGCCGTCAGGCGCGGCCACCGCGGGCAGGCCCTCCGGCACATCTGCGGCCGTGATCATCCCGTCGCGGTTGGCATCAACGACGACGGCGATAGACGTATGATGGAAGGCATCGCGAATCAGATTCAGGTCGTCAGCCGAATTGCGTCCGGCCGCGACGTCGGCCGGGCTGACGAGTTCGCCCGAATGAAAGAAGTGAAAGCGAATACCCCGTGAGTTCGGCGAATCTTCCGTTGAGGAGTCAGGAGCCACTGACGTCCCATCCCGCCGAACGCCAGCGAGGGCATCATGAAACCAATGGGACGCCCGCGGATCCGCCGTGACGCCTTCGTTGATCAGCGCCGACGCCCGGCGGGATGGAAAAGACGGATAGCTTCCGTACTCCTGGCGGTAGCTCTCGAAGGCGGCCGCCCACTGGCTGAACTGCACGCGGGTTTGGGCCCGGAGCGCAGCGTTCCTTCCGCCGCCGAGGGTGGGAATAAGAATGGCGGCGAGCACGGCGAGAATGGCGACCACGGTGAGCAACTCCAGCACCGTGAAACCGGAGAAGATGCCGCGCGGACATTGCCCGCGGTGATCGACCCGCCGCCGAGAGCCAGGAATTGAACACCGCTTCATCGGCCCGCTTCCCAGCTGACATTGTCGGCGTTTCCGGCGTCCGAAGCATCCGGCAATCTGCCTGAGGCGTCGGGCCAGGTGGTGACTCCATCGGGCCCGGCGGAGAGGAGCAAAAAGCTCGCGGCGGCGGGCGCCAAGGCGGATCGATAAAAGTAGAGGTAACGGTTTCCCCAGGGATCGAGCAAGGCGTCGGGTCCCTCGGTGCGCGGATAGTCCCCGTGGCGCCGCTTGTACTCTTCGAGGGCGAGCGCCTGAACCGCCAGTTCCGACTCGGCCCGGAGCACGGCGGCCTGCCTTCGCGCGCCGACCACCGCACTGCTCGCGACGGCGGACAGGAGCGCGAGCACCGCGATGACCAGCAGGAGTTCGAGCAACGTGAAGCCCGGGGAACGGGCGCCATCCGGGAGTTTGCGAGTCATCTTCATACGACGGACTCACCCCACCGCGGAGGTCCGGGCGCGACAAAAGCAAAAAGGCCCACTTTCGTGGGCCTTCGTTCCACTGCGGATCGCTCAATGGCCGGCAGATTTTTGGCGGCAAACCTCCCGCTGCTCACGCAGCGGGCTGCCCCGGCCAAGTAGCCCGGCGCGTGAGCGCAGGGCTCGACCTCAGCCTTCCGCCTGCAGCGCGGCCACCACGCTGAAGTCCTCGAGCGTCGTGGTATCGCCCTTCACATCGCCGCCGGCGGCGATTTCCTTGAGAATGCGCCGCATGATTTTTCCGCTGCGGGTCTTGGGCAGTCCGGCGGCGAAACGAATCGCATCCGGCTTGGCGAGCGAACCGATTTCCTTGCCGACATGGTTGCGCAACTGCTCCTTGAGTTCGTCGGTCGGCGCGATGCCGGACTTGACGGTCACAAACACCACGAGAGCCTGACCCTTCAGCGCGTCGGGGCGGCCCACCGCCGCCGCCTCGGCCACGGATGGGTGCGACACGAGCGCGCTTTCCACCTCGGCGGTGCCGATGCGGTGACCGGAGACATTGAGCACGTCATCGATCCGGCCCACGATCCAGAAGTATCCGTCTTTGTCCTGCCGCGCGCCGTCGCCCGTGAAGTAGTATCCGGGATGGTCGGGGAATTCGCTGTAATAGGTCTTCTTGTAGCGGTCGTCATCGCCCCAGAGCGTGCGTAGCATCGAGGGCACCGGCTGGGTGAGCACCAGCTTGCCACCGCAGTTGCGAGGCACTTCGCGACCCTTGTCGTCAACGACCTTCGGCACGACGCCAAAGAAAGGCCGCGTGCCGGAGCCCGGCTTGGTCAGTGTCACCCCCGGAAGCGGCGTGATCATGATCGAGCCTGTTTCGGTCTGCCACCACGTATCGACGATCGGGCAGCGCTTCTTGCCGATGACCTTGTGATACCACATCCAGGCCTCGGGGTTGATCGGCTCGCCCACCGAACCCAGAAGGCGGAGAGAATCGAGGCGGTGGCGGAGCACGTAGTTGTCGCCCCACCGCATGAACGCCCGAATTGCGGTCGGTGCGGTGTAGAGAATCGTCAGACCGTGGCGGTCGATCATTTCCCAGAACCGATCGGGTTCCGGATGATTCGGGGCGCCTTCGTAGATGAAGACCGTCGCGCCGTTCGCCATGAGACCGTACACCACATAACTGTGGCCGGTGATCCAGCCGATGTCCGCCGAGCAGAAGTAACGATCGTTTTCCTTGAGATCGAAGACGTAGTGCGAACTCAGCTTGCAGCCGAGGAGGTAGCCCGCGCTCGTGTGCAGGACCCCCTTCGGCTTTCCGGTCGAACCGCTCGTGTAAAGAATGAAGAGCGGGTGTTCGGAGTCGAAGGCCTTTGCCTTGTGCGTGTTCGGCGCACCGACCCAGGCATCCTTCCACCAGACATCGCGGCCCTCGCGCATCTCGACGGGATTACCGCAGCGCTTGACGACCATGACCGTCTGCACGGTGGGCGTGCCTTGGACCGCCTTGTCGACGTTGGCCTTGAGTTCGATGACCTTGCCGCGCCGCCAGCCGCCGTCCGCGGTGATGACGAGCTTCGCTTTGCAATCGTTGATACGATCCTTGAGGGATTCGGGGCTGAAGCCGCCGAAGACCACCGTGTGGACCGCCCCGATCCGCGCGCAGGCCAGCATGGCGAACACGGCCTCGGGGATCATTGGCAGGTAGATCGCCACTCGGTCGCCGGCGACGATCCCCATGTTTTCGAAAATGTGGGCCAGGCGGCACACGTGGAAATGCAACTGCTTATAAGTGATGGTTCTAACATCACCAGGCTCGCCCTCGAAAATCAGCGCCGCCTTGTTTTCGCGCGCGGTTCCGAGATGCCGATCAACGCAATTTTCGGCGACGTTGAGCTTCCCTCCCTCGAACCATTTCGCGTGCGGCGGCTTCCAGTTCAGCACCTTCTTGAAGGGCTTGCGCCAGACTAATTGCTCCGTGGCCTGCCGCTTCCAGAATTTTTCTGGGGAGTTGACAGACTCCGCATAGAGCTTTTTGTAAGCGGCATCACTCCCAAGGTTGGCTTGGGCTTTGAACTCGGCCGAAGGCCTGAATTTCCGGTGCTCCCGGGATACTGAGGTAATCGTTTGATCTGGC
>CAINHV010000413.1 GCA_903848965.1 uncultured Opitutia bacterium
GGCGCAGCGGATCAAGCTCTCGCTCGAGCTGAGCAAGCGCCAGCAGGGCTCGACGCTCTACATCCTCGACGAGCCGACAACCGGGCTGCACTGGACCGACATCCAGAAACTGATGGATCTGCTCTTCAAGCTGCGCGATGCCGGCAACACCGTGATCGTGATCGAGCACAACCTCGACGTGATCAATCTGGCGGACTGGCTGATCGATCTCGGACCGGGGGGAGGACGCGAGGGCGGCGAACTCCTCTATGCTGGCACCAGCGTGGACATCGAATCCGCTTCGCGTTCGCTCACCGGCGCAGCGTTGAAGCGGTGGCGGGCGTTCTCGCCGCGGCCGGTGTCTAAAAAGCCCCGTGTTCCGTAGCCGCGAGCGGCCGCGAGTGGAACGACGGGCGTTTCATTCCCGCGCTGGCGCCCGTGGCTACAGCCGCGCGGCGGCGAGAATAGTCATCTTTTTTAGACGCCCGCTAAGTTTGGCGCCGTCGCGGACGGCGGAACTGGAGCCCGGACCCACCGATCACTTCACCGCGGCCCAAACGCGTTGCACATCGTCGTTGTCCTCGATCGCCTGAAGAAACTCGCCGACCTCGGCCCGCCCGTTGTCGTCGAGGGCGGGGTAGGTCTTGGCGACGTAACCGAGCTCCGCGGTGATGACACTCCAGCCGTGCTGCTTGAGCCAGGTGGCAGCGGCATGGACCGCGGTCCGATCCGTCAGGAAGCGTGCGGCGGCGTGGCCCTCGGGCAGTTCGTCGTTCTGCTCGTGGGTGAGAATTTCAAACTCGTTCGCGCCCGCCTCAATCGCCGCGGCCTCGAGATCCGAGGCCGGGTCCGCGTGGTGCGCTTCGACAATGCCGACGTGATCGAAGAGAAACTTGTTGCTGTTGGCGCCGCCGAGATGGCCCTTCTTGAACAGCAGCCGGATCTCGCCGGCGCTGCGGTTGTGATTGTCGGTCATGACCTCGACGATCACGGGTACCTTATGAGGAGCGTAGCCCTCGTACACGACGTGCTCGAGCACGAGTTTGTCGTCGCCAATCCCGGCGCCCTTGTTGATCGCCCGCTGAATCACGTCGCGGGTGACGCTGGCTTTCTTGGCTTTTTCGACCGCGGCGTGGAGCCGCGCATTCGCCTCGAGGTCGGCACCGCCCAGCTTGGCGGCGACGGTGATTTCCTTCACCAGCTTGCCGACCGTCTGCCCTTTTTTGAGGTTAACGATCGCGCGTTTCGCGTGGAGCCATTGACGTCCCATGGCGCGAGAGTGGGAAGGCGATGCGCGTCGGCAATGCCGAATTACGGCCTCAACTATTCTTCTCCCCGTGATAACACAGCCAGCACATTAGCAGGACAATGACGGAAAAAATCGCGATCAGGATCATGGACAGCGGCCGGGGTGGGGAAGAAAGACCGTCGTCAACCAATCGCGCGAGGTGGGTTTAGCCAGCCCTAATTTCCGCCGGGAAATTTCTGTCCGTCTCCAAGCAAAGGATGCGAATTTCCTTCGCCCCCGGCGCCGGGCGGCTCAAACGTGGAGCACTGGTGTCACCGGTCATTCCCACCATCGCCCATCTCGACGCGGACGCGTTCTTTGTCTCCTGCGAACTGGCGCTCCGGCCGGAGTTGCGCGGGACGAAGTGCGCCGTGGGCGGGGGCGATCGCGGCATCATTTCCTCGGCCAGTTACGAGGCGCGGGCGTGCGGGGTCTACACGCCCATGCCGACCCAGCGGGCGCTGAAGGTGTGTCCGGATCTAATCATGCTGCCGCCCACGTCCGGACTGTATGGCAAGGTCTCGCATCGGATGTTCGAACTCTGCGAGACGATCACGCCGCTGGTGCAGCGCAACTCGATCGATGAGGGCTATCTCGAACTCGGGCCCTGCGGGTTTGGGACGAGCCGCGAGGTGGCGGAGCGACTGCGGCACCTGCAAACGCGGCTCTGGGACGAGTTGCAGATTCCCGTCTCGTTCGGCCTGGCGGTGAACAAGCTCGTATCGCAGATCGCGTCGAAGCTGCGCAAGCCCCGCGGTTTCGTGGTGGTGGAGCCGGGCACGGAAGAGGCGTTTTTGGCGCCGCTGCCGATTGGCAAGCTGCCCGGAATTGGCCCGAAGACCGAGGCCACTCTGGTGACGCAACACGGGCTGAAGCGAATCGGCGATATCGTGGCCCGCTCGGAGCGCGAACTCCGGATGATTTTCGGCGACGGCTGGGCGGAGATGCGCGCCACCGCGCAGGGCATCGATGCGCGGCCGGTCGAGACCGGGCACGACGACGCCAAAAGTTACTCGCAGCAGGAGACGTTCGGGACGGACATTGCGGACTTCGCGGAAGTCGAGCGGATCGCGAAGCGGATGGTGGATGAGTTGATGTCGAAGATCCGCGGCGACGGAAAACGGGTTCGAACCCTCACGGTCAAGGTGCGCTATCCGGACTTTGCGCAAGAGTCGCATGGGCGCAGCCTGGCCGAGGCCACGGATCTCGAGGCGCCGTTCTATCCGCTCATTGCGCTGTTGTTGCGCGCCGCCTGGCAGCAGCGCCGCCCGCTGCGGCTGATTAGCGTCCGCTTTTCCAATGTGGATGACGGCGGGCGGCAGTTGGAGATGTTTGCGCAGACTGAGGAGAAGCGCCGCCGGCTCGCGGCCGTCGTCGATCGACTCAATGAACGCCCGGGCGATGCCGTCGTTCGCCATGGTCACCAGCTTGCCAGGAAACGACCGGGGGCCTAGTTCCGATTCATCCGTCATGCCGATCTACGAGTATTACTGCCCGGATAATCACACGGTCTACCAGTTCTACGCCAAGACGCTGGCCCAAGGACGGACCATTCCGCGGTGTCCGGATGACCCCAAGTATCGCATGGAGAGAATGATTTCGACGTTCGCGATCGCCTCGGGCGGGAAGAGCGAGCCGGAATCCGCCGCCGGACCGGAAGCAGCCGATGCGAGCGGGGATGCCCGGATGGAAGTGGCGATGGGTGCGATGGAAAAGGAGTTCTCCAGCGTCGATGAAAACGATCCCAAGGCGATGGCCCGGATGATGCGCAAGATGTCCGAACTGACCGGCGAGACCATCGACGGTGAAATGGAGGAGGTCGTGCGCAAGCTAGAGGAGGGCGCGGATCCGGAGTCGCTCGAGGAACAACTGGGCCCCGGGGACGAAGCCGGCGAGCCGCCCGGAGGCGAAATGGGCGACGGCCCGGCGCTCGAGCCGACGGCGAAGGAGTCGCGCCACCGGTTTCGCGCCCGGCGACCGACGCCGCGCCGGGATCCGAAGCTGTACGACTACGAGTAAGCGGGCGGCCGGCAGTTCCGCGCTTGGAAATCCACGTCTTCAACCTACGTTGACGGCGCATGTCCTCACCTGACGTTCAGAACCGCATCGCCGCCGCCAAGCGTGCTGTGCTCGCCCAAACCGACCGGTTGCATCGCGAATTTGGGCGCGTGGAAAGCAAGTGGAAGGCGGATGAAAGCCGGGTGACCGCCGCCGACATCGCCATCTCGGAGGGCATCGTGGCCGCGCTGGCGGCAGAGTTTCCCACGGATCAATTCTTCAGCGAGGAGCTGAGCGGGGCCGACGCACCCATTCCGGTGCACGCTCGCTTTTCATGGGTCCTCGATCCGATCGATGGCACGAACAACTTCGCACTCGGGATTCCGCACTGCGCTATCAGCCTCGCGCTGTGCGAGGGTGGGGAACCGATCTACGGAGTGGTCTACGATCTCAGCCGGCGCACCCTGATGCACGGCGGGCCGGGCTTCGGGGCCTTCGATGGCGACAAGCCGATGCAGGTCAGCACCGGGGCCTTCACCCGCGAAACGCTCGTGGGTTTCCACAGTCCGTTCGAGAAGACCCTCGTGCCGAATGCCAGTGGCGTGATTTCCAAGTTCAAGATTCGCGGACTCGGCAGCGCGACGCTGCACCTGGCGTACGTGGCGGCGGGAATCCTGGATGGGTGCGTGGATTTCAACGTGAAGATCTGGGACCTCGCGGCCGCCATCCCGCTCGTGCGGGCGGCCGGTGGCGAAGTCCATTTCCTCAACGGACCGCAACTGCCGCTGCGGCAGTTCGACCTGAAGATGGGCCGCATCGTCTATGCCGCGGGCAGTCCCGCCATGGTCGCCGAGCTGCGCCGCCTCATGGAGCTCTAGTCCGGATATTTCACGACCCCATGATAAGGTCCAACACGCTGTAGCAGCCGGTACGAGTGGCGCCGGTCTCTGACCGGCGTCCCGCCAGTCGGAGACTGGCGCTACGGGCGGCAATCGCGTGCGGGGCTGTGATTAGCGTGGGAAAACAGTCCCCTCGCGCACGACAACAGATTGAACCGTGCGCTCCGCGCCCGGCTTCGGCGGCGCGCGCAGCGCACCGCCCAGCAATAGAATTTGCGAGCCGCTGCCATTCCCGCGACTATTGCGACATGGATACGCCGAGGCATCCCGTGGGGACTTGGACCGAGCAACTCGTGGAGTTCCTCCGCACCCAGCCGGCGGTGAGCGCAGTCCGCATCGATCCGACCGCGCAGCGCCTCGAGGTGGCGACGATTGGCCATGTCGCGCTCGACGGCTTGGAGGATAAACTCGCCGAGACGATCGCCGCCATCGAGGCCGAACTCGCCTCGAAGGCGGCCGGGACCGTTCCGTTGGGGTATTCACTGCGCCGGGAAGGGGACGCGACCGTGGTCGGACGCGATTCGTGCAGCACCGCCGAGAAGATGTGGCTGTGGCGCGAGATGGAGTGGCCGGAGATCAAGGCCGAGCCAAAGCCCGAGGATCAGGAGTGGCGCTTCCTCGCCCTCATGGCCGCGATCTGCGGCGCGTCCGGCCTCATGGGCGTCGTGGCTGGCTATCTGGCGCCGGGAGTTCCTTGGGTGCCGAAGCTGTTCTTCCTGATCGGACTCGTGACCGGCGGGTGGGATGCGGCGATCGACACGGGCAAGAGCCTTCGCAAGGGCGATGTGGACATCCACTTTCTCATGCTCTCCGTCGCCATTGGAGCCATGTTCATCGATGCTTGGGGCGAGGCCGTGTTGTTGCTCTTTCTGTTCTCCGCCTCCGGGGCGATGGAGGAATACGCGCTCGACCGTACCCAGCGCGAGGTGAGTGCGTTGCTCAAGAGTTCGCCGAAGCGCGCCACCATCGTGCTCGCCGACGGCAGTGAGAGCGAAATCGCGGTCGAGGAACTCCAGTTGCGCCATCGCGTGCGGGTGAAGCCGGGCGAGGCGTTCGCCGCCGATGGCGTCGTCCTGGACGGCAAGAGCGCCAGTGACGAATCCACCCTCACGGGCGAGGCCGCCCCCGTCGAGAAGTCGAAGGGCGATCAGGTCTTTAGCGGCACGATCAACCTCTGGGGCATCGTGGACTACGATGTCGCCCGCCTGCCCTCGGAAAGCACGCTGCAAAAGATCATCCGGCTCATCCAGACGGCGCAGAAACTCAAGGCCCCGAGCGAACGCTTCACGGATCGTTTCGGCACCGGTTACACCTACGCCGTCATCGGCGGTTCCACGCTGATGTTTCTCGTCTGGTGGCAGGGCTTCAATCTGCCGGCCTTCGTGAACACGCCGGAAACGCGTTCGGCCTTCTATCGCGCGATGACCTTGATGGTCGTGGCCAGCCCGTGCGCGCTGGTGCTCTCGATCCCGTCGGCCATCCTCGCCGCCATCGCGTGGGGTGCGCGGCATGGGGTGCTGTTTCGCGGTGGCGCCGCCATTGAAAAACTCGCGGACATCGGCGTCGTGGCTCTGGACAAAACCGGGACGCTTACCACCGGGGAACTCAATGTGGTGATCGCCGAGAGCTATCCGCACGGCCGCGAGCGCGAGGTCCTCGAACTCGCCTACGCGCTCGAATCGAAGTCCCAGCACCCGATCGCGCGGGCGATTGTCCGGCATGCCCGGGCCAATGGCGTCGCCGAACTCGCCGTCGCGGAATTTCAATCGCTCACCGGGCAGGGGCTGCGCGGCACGATCGACGGCGCGACTCTCCTGCTCGGACGGCGCGAACTCCTGGAAAGCGGTCCGCTCGCCGAGTGGGCGAAAAAGCTTCCGGCCGCTTCGGCTGAACTAAGCGAGGTCTGGGTGATCGGCCGGGGCCTGGTCGGGCGTATCCTGCTCAAGGATCAGATCCGCGCCGAATCCCGCGCGGTCCTCGCTGAGTTGAACCGACACGGCATCAAGACCGTGATGCTCACCGGCGATCGGCGGCAGACGGCTGAAGCCGTGGCGCGCGAAATCGGGTTGAACGAGGTTCGCGCCGGACTCTCGCCCGAGGACAAGGTCGCCGCGATTCAGTCGCTGCGCGCCGATAGCCGTAAAGTCGCCATGGTCGGCGACGGCGTGAATGACGCTCCCTGCCTCGCCGCGGCCGACGTCAGTGTCGCCATGGGAGCCCGCGGCAGCGATGCCGCCCTCGAGCAGGCCGAGGTGATCCTGATGCACGATCGGATCGAGAATTTTCTCGCGGCCTACCGGCTGAGTCGACGGGCCCGTTCCGTCATCCGGCAGAACCTCGCGATCTCGCTCGGGGTCGTCATCGTCATGGTGATCGCGACGGCCTTCGGCGCGGTTCCGCTGGCCGTCGGCGTCGCCGCCCATGAAGGCAGCACGATCGTCGTCTGCCTCAATTCACTTCGATTGCTCTTCGGCCAGAACCGCGCGGAAGCGGGCGCTGGCGAGTAGCGCCGGTTCTCTGACCGGCGAACAACGGAAGGAAGGTCGTACCGCCTTTCGCCGGTCGGAGACCCGGCGCTACTTTTGATGCGAAGGCGCTTTCAACGACCGCTAGCGTCCCGACCGGTCCCCATATCCACGCGGGTGGGCCGAATGCCATTTCCACGCGGTGGCAACAATCGATTCGATGTCGGGGAACTTCACCTTCCAGCCCAGATCGCGCTGTGCCTTCGTTGAGTCGGCATAGAGCGCGGGCGGATCGCCCGGTCGGCGTGGGCTCTCGATCACCTTCACCGCGCATCCCGTGATCTTCTCCACGGCGCGGATAACCTCGCGGTTCGACGTGGGCTTGCCGGTGCCCAAATTATAGAACAGCTGGGTGCCGGGCTTGCCCAGCCGATCGAAGACGGCGATGTGGGCGCGGCTCAGATCGTCCACGTGAACATAGTCGCGCAGGCAGGTTCCGTCCGGGGTGGGGTAGTCGGTGCCGAAGAGTTCGAGGTGCGGGCGCCGACCCACAGCCACATCGATGGCCACCGGAATGAGGTGCGTCTCGGGATCGTGATCCTCGCCGATCGTACCGTCCTCCGCGGCGCCAGCGGCGTTGAAGTAGCGAAAGGCCGCGAAGCTCAGGCCGTGGGCATGAGCGAGCGACTTCAGCACGTTCTCGAGATCCAGCTTCGTCTGGCCATAGGGATTGATCGGCGCCTGCGGCAGGGTCTCGTGGATCGGAAGGCTCGCGGGAATCCCGAAGGTCGCGCAGGTGGACGAAAAGACGAATTTCTTCACCCCGGCCGCGAGCATCGCCTGCAGCAGGTGCAGCGGCGCCACGACGTTGTTGAAATAGTACTTCATCGGGTTCGTGACCGACTCGCCGACGTAGCAATACGCGGCAAAGTGCATCACCACCTCGATCTGCTCCTCCCGCAGGATCCGGCCAACCGCGGCCTCATCGCCCAGGTTTGCCTCGTGCAAGGTGACCCCGGCCGGAACCGCCGCGCGATGGCCGTAGACGAAATTGTCCAGGATCACCGGTCGATGCCCCGCCGCCACCAACTGGCGGACACAATGACTGCCAATGTAACCGGCTCCACCGACGACGAGTACGTTCATGCGAATACGAAATGAAACTCCAATAACTCCTGCACCGACAAGCAGAACCGTGCCGGGTGCGCTGGCATCGTGGCAAGCAGTCGATGGCGGGGAACTGTCGCGCTGCTCACGCAGATGACATGGGGCCGGCCGCCAGGGTGTAAATTCGCCAGGCTGCCGGCGCTATGCTAACAATAAACATCATCGAAGTTAGTTCTTCGGGTGCTTCCGTCGAGGCGGGCGTTGTGCCGGTTGCGCGGTACCCTGTTGAAGGAACGCCAGCGCCGTGAACTGCGCGACTCCGACAAATCCTTTGCTCAGTTGATGGCATCCGATCCCGCCAGCCTCGCCGACGAGTTTTTTCAACTCGCCGCTCGAAATGGCGTCGCTCTTCCGGCCAAGGATTAGGTGGGTGAGAAGTCGATGAGGCAGAACGCCCGCAATTTTGATCGTGCGTACCTGGGGAAGATGGCCGGCGACCACGCGGCCACCGTGAAGCTGTTCCAAAAGCAGGCGACCGAGGGTCAGGACGCTGAACTGGTCGCCTTTATCCGTAAGCATCTGCCCCGCCTCCAGCATCACTTGGAAAGGTCGAAGGACTTGCAGCGGCTGCTGAAATAACGCGGCGACCCGTCTCGCTCGTGACGCCCGCTGCCTTCCCCTGGGGAGGCAGTATTTTTTCCC